>NZ_JBTOQI010000012.1:0-98658 GCF_055283875.1 Pseudomonas sp. HP_14
GTGCGTGGGGCGCCGCTCGGCTGTGCGCGGCTTGGTGGCCCCGCCCCTCGACCCCCCCCCACCACGGCACCGGAGTCGAAGGTACTCCTGCGAAGCAGGGGCCGTACGTCAGCGCAAAATGGTTTTCGCCCCTTTTGCCGTAACAAAAGGGGCTCGACCGTTAGGGCGAAACCAGTCTCAGCCGCGACGTGGGTATCGTTGAATCAATTTGATACGGGTGGCCCCGTATTCGCCGAATCCAGGTGCCTACCGATACTCATCCCGCATCGCCAACCCGTCTTTCAGATAATCCACCAGCTTGCGCACCTTTGGCGAAAGGTGCCGTTGCTGCGGGTACAACGCCCAGACCGCAGTGTTGGGCGGTTGATGGGGTTCCAGCAGCGAAACCAGCGCGCCGCTGTTCAAATGGCTCAGCACGTAATAATCCGGCAACTGACACAGCCCCACGCCGTGCAGCGCAGCATCCAGCACCGCCTGCCCACTGTTGCAGCGCCAGTTGCCTTGTACTCTCTGAGAGAACTCCCGACCGTTTTGCTGAAGCAGCCAGGTATCACTGCTGCCGATCAGGCAATTGTGTCGACTTAGCTCCGACACACTATGCGGCCGACCATAACGCTCCAGATAAGACGGGGATGCGCATAAGTACATCCTTCGTGGTGCAAGGCGGGTAGCGACCAACCGGGAGTCCTGCAATCGGCCTAGACGTATGGCCAGATCAAGCCCCTCATGAACCATGTCCAGAGTGTCATTGTTCAACTGGATCTCCACCCTGATCTGTGGGTAAAGGTCCATGAAACGTGTGACTAAAGGCGTGATAAACCGTTCGCCGTAGGCCACTGCACAGGTCATGCGCAGCAGGCCTTTGGGTTCGCTGGCCAGATCGCCAATCGCGCGCAAAGCTTCCTCACGTCCATCCTGCAGACGCTGGCAATGGTGCAGGAATGTCTGGCCCGCTTCAGTCAGCGCGACTCGCCGTGTGCTTCGATACAACAGTCGGGTTTGCAGACGCTCTTCCAGCCGGGCGATCTGGCGACTGATGTGCGAGGACGAGACACCCATTCGTTCGGCGGCAGCTGTGAACTGACCGCATTCAGCTACCGCGACGAACTCATCCAGGCCTTCCCAGCGATTGGTGTACATCGATTATCCCTGTTCAGCAATAATGTTTTGCTTTTGACCGGATTATTAATCAACTGGCACTGCTTTACACTCCTTCCATTGTTTTTAGCTTCTATTTCTAACTTCATTGGAGAAAGATCGATGATCAAGTCACGTGCCGCAGTTGCCTTTGCCCCTAACGAACCGCTGCAAATCGTCGAAGTCGACGTCGAAGCACCGAAGGCGGGTGAGGTGTTGATTCGCACGATTGCCACCGGTGTTTGCCATACCGACGCCTACACCTTGTCGGGCGCCGATTCTGAAGGCGTGTTCCCGTGCATTCTCGGTCACGAAGGTGGCGGTATCGTCGAAGCGATTGGCGAGGGCGTTACTTCGCTGGCAGTGGGCGATCACGTCATCCCGCTTTACACCGCTGAATGCCGCGAGTGCAAATTCTGCCTGTCGGGTAAAACCAACCTCTGTCAGAAAGTGCGCGCCACTCAAGGCAAGGGTCTGATGCCTGACGGCACTACCCGTTTCAGCTACAACGGTCAGCCGGTTTATCACTACATGGGCTGCTCGACGTTCTCCGAATACACCGTGGTACCGGAAATTTCCCTGGCCAAAATTCCGAAAGAAGCACCGTTGGAAAAAGTCTGCCTGCTGGGCTGCGGTGTCACCACAGGCATCGGTGCAGTACTCAATACCGCCAAAGTCGAGGAGGGCGCTACTGTCGCCATCTTCGGTCTGGGTGGTATCGGTCTGGCTGCAATCATTGGCGCGAAAATGGCCAAGGCTTCGCGGATCATCGCAATCGACATCAATCCGGCGAAATTCGACGTAGCCCGTGAACTGGGGGCTACCGACTTCATCAATCCTAAAGATCATGAAAAGCCGATTCAGGATGTGATCGTTGAGTTGACAGATGGCGGTGTGGATTACAGCTTCGAATGTATCGGTAACGTGAACCTGATGCGTGCTGCGCTGGAATGCTGTCACAAAGGCTGGGGCGAGTCGGTAATCATCGGCGTTGCGCCTTCGGGCCAGGAAATTGCTACCCGCCCATTCCAGCTGGTGACCGGTCGCGTCTGGCGCGGTTCGGCCTTCGGTGGCGTCCGTGGTCGTACCGAGCTGCCGAGCTATGTTGAAAAGGCTCAGAAAGGCGAAATTCCGCTGGATACTTTCATCACCCATACCATGGGTCTGGAAGACATCAACAAGGCATTCGACCTGATGCACGAAGGCAAAAGCATCCGCACAGTCATTCACTTTTAAGCAGTTGCAAGCTTCAAGCGACAAGCTACAAGAGGGTTCCGCGCCTCTTGCAGCTTGAAGCTTGTAGCTTGTGCCTGGGAGTTTACGACCATGGCTCTAGAGAATATTTCCTGCCAGAAAAGTTTTGGCGGCTGGCACAAGCGCTACAAGCATCATTCTGACGTGCTTGGCTGTGACATGGTGTTTGCCGTGTATTTGCCGCCCCAGGCGGAGCAGGGCGGTAAGTTGCCGGTGCTGTATTGGCTCTCGGGCCTGACCTGTACCGATGAAAACTTCATGCAGAAGGCTGCCGCTCAGCGGGTGGCAGCAGAACTGGGCTTGATCATTGTCGCACCTGATACCAGTCCGCGTGGGCCGGATGTTGCCGGTGATCCAGATGGTGCATGGGATTTTGGCCTGGGTGCCGGGTTCTATCTCAATGCTACGCAGGAGCCTTGGGCGAAGCATTATCGTATGCACGACTATGTAGTGAACGAGCTGCCCGCTCTGGTTGAGGAGCATTTCCCTGCTTCGCAGGCTCGCGGGATCAGTGGTCACTCCATGGGCGGTCACGGTGCTCTTGTCTGCGCATTGCGTAATCCCGGGCGCTACAAATCGGTATCGGCATTCTCACCCATTTCTAATCCGATGGATTGTCCGTGGGGCCAGAAAGCTTTTTCCCGCTACCTGGGTGAAGAGCGTTCGCGCTGGCGTGAATGGGATGCGAGCGTGCTGATTGCCGATGCGCGCGAGAAGTTGCCGATGTTGGTGGATCAGGGCGATCGCGATGACTTCCTTGCTAATCAGCTTAAACCCGAGGCACTGGTTCAGGCGGCCAAAGCGGCTGGTCATCCCCTGACATTGCGTATGCAACCGGGCTATGACCACAGCTATTTCTTCATCGCCAGCTTCATCGAAGACCACCTTCGGCATCATGGCGACGCGTTGAACAGCTAAGCGTCAACAAAGTAGGTAGAATCACGCCCTGACTTTTTCCAGGGCGTTTTTTTATGCGTATTGGCCATGGCTATGATGTGCACCGTTTCGCTGAAGGCGATTTCATCACCTTGGGTGGCGTGCGCATCGCGCACCGTTTCGGTCTGCTTGCCCATTCCGATGGCGATGTACTGTTGCACGCCTTGAGCGATGCACTGCTCGGCGCCGCAGCGCTGGGTGATATCGGCAAGCATTTCCCTGACACCGATCCGCAGTTCAAAGGTGCTGACAGCCGTGCGCTGTTGCGACACGTATTGAGTCTGGTGCGGGGCAAGGGCTGGAAAGTCGGCAACGTTGACGCAACGATTGTCGCTCAGGCGCCCAAAATGGCTCCCCACATCGAATCCATGCGTGCATTGATCGCCGAGGATCTCCAGATCGACCTGGATCAGGTAAACGTCAAGGCAACTACGACTGAAAAACTTGGCTTTGCCGGTCGCGAAGAAGGCATCGCGGTTCACGCCGTCGCGCTGTTGCTGTCCGCATGACCGAAGTAGAACTGCTCGGTCCGCAAGCGTATGGTCCGCCGCTGGGGAGTGCGGTGCTCAAAGAGACTGCCGAAGATTTTCAGGTCGACGAAGTGCTTGAGATCACGTTGTCCGGCGACGGTGAGCACCTCTGGTTGTGGGTCGAAAAACGCGGCCTCAACACTGAAGAGGCAGCCCGTCGTCTGGCCCGTGCTGCTGGCGTACAGCTCAGGACTGTCAGCTATGCCGGGCTCAAGGATCGTCAGGCGTTGACCCGGCAGTGGTTCAGCATCCAGTTGCCGGGCAAGGCCGACCCTGATTTGAGCTCGGCAGAAAACGAAACACTGAAAATTCTCAAGAGCACCCGACACAAGCGCAAGCTACAGCGCGGTGCTCATGCGGCAAACGGCTTCACCCTGCGTCTGACCCGGTTGAACGTCGACAAGGAAGCGCTGAACGCTCGCCTTGAGTCGATCGCCAAAGCGGGGATCCCCAACTACTTTGGTGCCCAGCGCTTTGGGTATCAAGGTGGCAATCTGGGTGAGGCGCGTAGTTACGCCATGCGTCAGGCGTTGCCGGAACAGCGGGCAGTGCGTTCCCGGTTGCTGTCCACGGCCCGCAGTTATCTTTTCAATCAGGTGCTTGCTGCCCGTGTCGCAGATGGTTCCTGGCAGGTTGCGCAAGTCGGTGATCTGCTGGCTTTCACCGACAGCCGTAGTTTTTTTCCGGCTGGCGTGGATGAGTGCAATGATCCGCGACTCGCGATTCTCGATCTGCATCCGACCGGTCCGCAATGGGGCGAAGGCCCATCGCCAGCCTCCGGAGCCACGGCAACGCTGGAGAATGACGTCGCCAATCGTGAGTCTGCACTGCGCGACTGGCTGACGAGAGCGGGAATGGAGCACGAACGGCGCATCCTGCGACTGCCCATTGGGCGGTTGACGTGGCATTATCCCGAGCCTGACATTCTGCAACTGGAATTCGTCCTTCCGCCCGGATGCTTCGCCACTGTACTGGTGCGCGAACTTGTTGATCTGGCGCCGGTTGGGCAGACGGACAGCTCATGCGTATTCTGATTTCTAACGATGATGGGGTCGCCGCGCCCGGTCTCGCCGCTTTGTATGCGGCGCTGGCCGATTACAGCGAGTGTGTGGTGATCGCCCCCGATCAAGACAAAAGCGGCGCCAGCAGCTCGCTGACGCTCGACCGCCCTTTGCATCCTCATGCATTGGCGAACGGTTTCATCAGCGTCAATGGCACGCCGACCGATTGCGTGCACCTCGGGCTGAACGGGTTGCTGGAAGTGCAACCGGACATGGTGGTGTCGGGGATCAACCTGGGCGCTAATCTGGGCGACGACGTTTTGTATTCCGGGACAGTGGCCGCAGCCCTTGAGGGGCGGTTCCTGGAGAAACCTTCGTTTGCCTTTTCGTTTCTGTCGCGTCAGCCGGATAACCTGGCAACCGCAGCGCATTATGCGCGCGTGCTTGTCGAGGCTCATGAGCAGCTCGATTTGCCGCCTCGCACAGTGCTGAATGTGAATATTCCAAATCTGCCGCTTGACCGTATTCGGGGCATCCAGTTGACCCGGCTTGGGCATCGGGCGCGAGCCACGGCACCGATCAAGGTAGTCGATCCTCGTGGACGTGCCGGCTACTGGATCGCGGCGGCAGGTGACGCTGAGGATGGCGGCGCCGGGACAGACTTTCATGCAGTGATGCAAGGCTACGTTTCAATCACTCCCTTGCAGCTGGATCGTACTTACCAGGACGGGTTCGCTAGCCTGAACAAATGGCTGGAGGGCCTTCTTTGATGTCTCGCGAGCAAGATGATCTGTTACGTCGTGGAATCGGGATGACTTCCCAGCGGACTCGAGAGCGTCTGATTCAACGTCTTTACGAGGAAGGGCTTTCCAACGCGCAGGTGCTGGAAGTCATTCGCAAAACGCCACGGCATTTGTTTGTCGATGAAGCTCTGGCTCATCGAGCCTATGAAGATACGGCGCTCCCGATCGGCCACAACCAGACGATTTCACAGCCTTACATGGTGGCGCGCATGAGCGAGCTGCTGTTGGCGGCAGGTCCGCTGGACAAGGTGCTGGAGATCGGAACCGGTTCCGGCTACCAGACCGCTGTCCTTGCGCAGCTGGTCGAGCGGGTGTTCTCGGTGGAGCGAATCAAGGTATTGCAGGATCGCGCCAAGGAACGTCTGGTCGAGCTTAATCTGCGTAATGTGGTATTCCGCTGGGGTGATGGCTGGGAAGGCTGGCCGGCTCTGGCACCCTACAACGGAATCATCGTGACCGCCGTCGCAACGGATGTACCTCAGGCGCTGCTTGACCAACTGGCACCTGGAGGACGGCTGGTGATCCCGGTGGGGTCAGGCGAAGTACAGCAGTTGATGCTGATCGTGCGTGAGGAAAACGGGTTCTCCCGGCATGTGCTTGGCGCCGTGCGCTTTGTACCTTTGCTCAATGGTCCGCTGGCTTGATAGCTGTTCACTGAATTCTGGGGAACGCGGCCTGTCTATCTCATGGCATCAAGGGCCAGTCTCTGGAATGAACCCGTGACACGGCGATCCTGGGCGCATCAATTTGATTCAGAACAGTTAAGCAGTAGCTGCCAGTCGTTATTACGGCACAATAGGCATCTTTAATTCAGTCACCAGTAAAGGGAGTGGCGGGTGAGTCGCACAGTCATTCGGCAGCGTAGTTATTCAACAAGTTTTCAGCGGCTGGTGATTGGCATTGCGCTCAGTGTCCTCTTGGTCGGATGCTCCAGCTCGCCCTCCGGTGGCGTGCGTGTGGTCGATCGTAATAACAATGCTGCGCCTCAACGTCCGACTGTGACGACAGGGCAATACGTTGTCCGTCGCGGTGACACGCTGTTCTCCATCGCCTTCCGTTACGGCTGGGATTACAAGGCGCTGGCGGCACGTAACCAGATTCCAGAGCCCTATACGATTCGTCCGGGTCAGACGATTCGCTTTGACGGCCGTTCAAATTCAACATCTTCAACGGCTGCGGCAGCGCCGGGAGGTGTGCGCCCACCTGTTGCTTCCACAACGACTTCGACCACAACCAGCCCTTCTGGCTCGGTAAAAACCACGGTTATTTCGAAGCCGGTGACGGTTGTTCCTCCTCCGGCGAACGAGTCAACAGGGCCCGCCGGGCCGTCTCCGAAAGGCTGGACATGGCCGTCTAACGGCGTTTTGATCGGGAAATTTTCTTCAAACGGTAGTTTGAATAAAGGCATTGATATCGCTGGAGATTTGGGACAGCCTGTTTTGGCTGCGTCTGATGGGTCGGTGGTTTACGCCGGGAGTGGCTTGCGGGGCTACGGCGAATTAGTCATCATCAAACACAGCGATACCTACGTCAGTGCTTACGGTCACAACCGTAGGCTGTTGGTACGGGAGGGGCAACAGGTCAAGGCAGGGCAGACGATTGCCGAGATGGGGTCAACAGGAACTGACCGGGTGAAGTTGCATTTTGAGATTCGCCGCCAGGGCAAACCTGTAGATCCGCTGCAATTCCTGCCGCGTCGTTGATTGTTGCCAGCCTGTTCCTAGCGTAGAGGGACAGGCTCAAGCGTTGCCATGGAATTGGCGTCGCTGGAGCTTGAGGTCGAACTCACCAAAGGACTATAACAATGGCTCTTAGCAAAGAAGCGCCGGAGTTTGACATCGACGATGAGGTTCTCCTTATGGAGGCCGGCATCGTTCTGGAATCGGAGCTTGAAGCGGACGAGAAGCAGACCCCTGCTGCCTCTGCGCCCCGTACCAGAGCAAAAAACTCCACATCGCTCAAACAGCACAAATATATCGACTACACCCGGGCGCTTGATGCTACCCAGTTGTACCTCAATGAAATCGGGTTTTCCCCGCTGCTTTCTCCGGAAGAAGAAGTCCATTTTGCGAGGCTCTCGCAAAAGGGTGATCCGGCTGGTCGTAAGCGCATGATTGAAAGCAACTTGCGGCTGGTGGTGAAAATTGCCAGACGTTATGTCAATCGTGGGTTGTCGTTGCTGGACCTGATTGAAGAGGGCAACCTCGGGCTTATCAGAGCGGTCGAAAAATTCGATCCGGAACGTGGATTCCGTTTCTCAACCTACGCAACATGGTGGATTCGTCAGACCATTGAGCGTGCGATCATGAATCAGACCCGAACCATTCGGCTGCCTATTCATGTCGTCAAAGAACTTAACGTCTATTTGCGGGCTGCCCGTGAATTGACGCAAAAACTCGATCACGAACCCTCTCCTGAAGAAATCGCCAACCTGCTTGAAAAGCCGGTGGGTGAGGTCAAGCGCATGCTTGGTCTGAATGAGCGCGTTTCCTCTGTCGATGTTTCTCTCGGTCCGGACTCCGACAAGACATTGCTCGATACCCTGACCGATGATCGCCCCACCGATCCTTGTGAGTTGCTGCAGGACGATGATCTGTCACAGAGCATTGACCAATGGCTCTCAGAGCTGACTGACAAGCAGAGAGAGGTCGTGATACGGCGTTTCGGCTTGCGTGGTCATGAGAGCAGTACGCTTGAAGATGTAGGGCTGGAAATCGGTCTTACTCGTGAGCGTGTCAGACAGATCCAGGTTGAGGGCCTCAAGCGCTTGCGTGAGATCCTCGAAAAGAACGGGCTATCCAGTGAATCACTGTTTCAATGAAGTGAATGTACACAAAGATAAACGGTAAGTTTGTCTTTCGCGCCACGAAAAACACTCCGTTAAGGGGTGTTTTTTTTGGCTGAAGTTAAAGGCGGGTTCGGCACCGCTCATTAACGTCTTTTGGCTTATACGTAAGTTATCCGGATGCTTTCGACGTCAGTCATTACTTACACAGGCTGTAAGCCTTTGCGAAATACAATGCACAACATTGACCTGTGCGGATGTAGTAGTTATCTAACCCTATGAAATAAAGGACTTTTAATTTGTGCTCGTGATGCGCTGAGAGATCTTGAAAGATTTTGGCTACTTGCCCTCTGCGCAGAAAACACTACTATCAGAACTGTGTCTACGGATGGACGCAGGCCGTCAAGGATGACAGTCAAGGACATCGCAGGACGCGATTCATCAGGATGATGAAAGGGATTAAAAGGATTAAGGAAAAAATGTGGGCGGGTCATACCGCCCCTTTTTTCGTCTGGAGAAAAGTATTATCCCGGATAAACAGGCAGGCACAAAAAAGCCCCGCGAGGGGCTCTCTTGAACAGCTTGGACGCTTAACGTTCCAGGTCTGCGATCTTGCCGGTTTTGCCATCCCACTCTGCTGCGTCAGCCAGGGCGTCTTTCTTCTCGGTGATGTTCGGCCAGACGTCCGCGAGCTCGGCGTTGAGCTCGATGAAGTTTTCCATCCCTGCAGGGATCTCATCCTCCGAGAAAATGGCCTGAGCGGGGCATTCAGGCTCGCAAAGCGCACAGTCAATGCACTCATCCGGGTGAATCACCAGGAAGTTCGGGCCTTCGTAGAAGCAGTCCACCGGACAGACTTCTACACAGTCGGTGTATTTGCACTTGATGCAGTTGTCGGTGACGACGAAGGTCATTTCTAATTCTCTCCTCAGGCGGCGACAGCAGAGCCCTTCGGTATAGGGTTGCCAGGTTCGGGAAGTCTCCCGCGCCGTGTGAAACACATGCATTAGGTAAACGGCGCTGAATGCAGATCGACTGCACGCACGGCGTTCGACCCTGGGTTCGCTACGTCTCACGCGGCTCGGATCAGCTGCTCAGCCAGGCTAAAAGCTGTCAGCGTCTCAAACCGCGCGGGATTCTAACAGCTTGTTACGGTTCTCGTTAGATGCGAGTTTGCAGTGCATATAACAACTCTAGCGCCTGACGCGGCGTGACATCGTCGAGTTTGGCTCTGGAAAGCTCTTCGAGCACCGGGTGCGGCAGGCTCGCGAACATGTCGCTTTGCTGGGGCGCAGCGGGTTTGCCAGGTTTCGGACGAGGCTGTTCGTGGGGCAGGCTGGTGGTCTCCAACCGGTGTAAATGCTCCTTCGCCCGGCCAATCACTCTCGCTGGAACCCCAGCCAGTTGGGCTACAGCCAGGCCATAACTCTGGCTGGCAGGTCCTGGCAGAACCCGGTGCAGGAACACAATTCGCTCGTTGTGCTCGGTCGCATTGAGGTGCACGTTGGCGACCAGCGGTTCGCTTTCCGGCAGCACGGTCAGCTCGAAATAGTGGGTGGCAAACAGCGTGTAGGCGCGTAACTGGGCGAGACATTCTGCCGCAGCCCATGCCAGGGACAGACCATCAAATGTACTGGTGCCGCGTCCAACCTCGTCCATCAGCACCAGGCTGCGATCAGTGGCGTTGTGCAGGATGTTGGCCGTTTCGCTCATTTCGACCATGAACGTCGAACGCCCGCCTGCGAGGTCATCGCTGGAGCCGATTCGAGTGAAAATCCGGTCCACCAATGACAGCTCGCAGCTTGCCGCTGGCACGAAGCTGCCGATGTGGGCCAGCAACACGATCAGTGCGGTCTGGCGCATATAGGTCGACTTACCGCCCATGTTCGGGCCGGTGATGACCAGCATCCGGGTCTTGTCATCAAGGTCCAGATCGTTGGCCACGAACGGCGAGGTCAGCACCTGTTCCACGACCGGATGCCGACCCTGATCGATGCGCATGCAGGGCTCATCGACGAACTGCGGGCAGTTCAGGTCCAGATTCAGCGCGCGTTCGGCCAGGTTGCTCAGCACATCCAGCTCGGCCAGTGCCGAGGCGGTGTCCTGCAGCGGCGCGAGATGGCCGATCAGGTCCTCAAGCAATGCTTCGTAAAGCATTTTCTCGCGAGCCAGTGCCCGGCTTTTGGCTGACAACGCCTTGTCTTCGAACTCTTTCAGTTCTGGCGTGATGAAGCGCTCGGCACCTTTCAGGGTTTGCCGACGGATGTAGTCCGCGGGCGCCTGTTCGGCCTGTTTGCTCGGCAATTCAATGAAGTAACCGTGAATCCGGTTGTAGCCGACTTTCAGATTGGCCAATCCGGTTCGGGCTTTTTCACGGGCCTCAAGGTCAATCAGGAACTGCCCGGCGTTTTCACTTAGCGACTGCAGCTCGTCCAGCTCAGCGTCATAACCCGTTTTAAGAACCCCGCCGTCGCGGATCACCGCTGGCGGGTTGTCAATGACGGCTCGTTGCAGCAAATCGGCCAGCTCCGGATAGACGCCGGTGACCTTGGCCAGTTGCTGCAAATGCGGCGCTTCCAGTTCGGCCATTGCCGTTTGCAATTCGGGCAACGCACTCAGGGCGTCGCGCAGGCGAGCAAGGTCGCGTGGCCGGGCATTGCGCAGACCGATACGCGCAAGGATTCGCTCGATATCGCCGATTTCCTTCAACTGTGGCTGCAGGTTTTCGAAGCGATAACGCTCAAGCAGGCACTTGATCGAGGATTGCCGTGCCTTGAGAATCGACAGGTCGCGCAAAGGACGATTCAACCAGCGGGTCAGCAGGCGCGTACCCATTGCGGTCTGGCAGCGATCTACCACCGACTGCAAGGTGTTGTCGCGACCACCGGCCAGGTTGGTGTCCAGTTCGAGGTTGCGTCGGGTGGCACCATCAAGGATGACCGTATCGTCAAGGCGCTCATGACGCAGGCTGCGCAGGTGCGGCAGGGCAGTACGCTGGGTTTCTTTGGCGTAGCCCAGCAGGCAACCGGCAGCACCGATCGCCAGGGTCAGGTTTTCGCAGCCAAAGCCTTTCAGGTCCTGAGTCGAGAACTGCTGGCAAAGACTTTTGAGTGCAGAGTCACGCTCGAAATCCCACGGCGCGCGGCGGCGTGATCCTCGACGTTTTTCAGCAGGCAGACCTTGTGGCCAGTCATCGGGGATGAGCAGCTCCACGGGGTTGATACGCTCAAGTTCAGCCAGCAGGTTCTCCCAGCCCTTGATTTCGAGCACGCTGAAATTGCCACTGGTGATGTCCATTACAGCCAGGCCGAACAGGCGTTCGTCACCCAGTACCGCAGCAATCAGATTGTCGCGGCGCTCGTCGAGCAGTGCCTCATCGCTGACAGTGCCGGGAGTGATGATGCGCACGACCTGTCGATCAACCGGGCCTTTACTGGTCGCTGGATCACCGACCTGCTCGCAGATCACCACTGACTCGCCGAGCTTGACCAGCTTGGCCAGATAGCCTTCAGCCGCGTGATAAGGAATCCCGCACATAGGGATGCTCTGACCGGCAGACTGGCCCCGCGCTGTCAGGGTGATATCCAGCAATTTGGCGGCTTTCTTCGCATCTTCGTAGAAAATTTCGTAGAAATCGCCCATGCGATAGAACATCAACTGGTCAGGATGCTGATTCTTCAGCCGCCAGTACTGCTGCATCATCGGGGTGTGTGAAGAGAGATAGGAAATTGCTTTATTCATCAGATAGTTAGGCAAGTTCGTTGGAAGAGTGGGGCAAAGTCGGAGGCGAACCCGATAACCCTTCTGGGGCTAACTGGCCGGTAAGTCCGTGTGTTTTGCGATGGGCGCAAGATTACCACGCGAGGCTTCGCTACGCAGGTCTGCTGCAAGTCGGCTGATTCGTCACCGAGCGTTTCCGGACGGCCACAGAGGTGAAATCGCTGTATAGACTTTGCTGCGTCGCCTCTCAATCCCGAGCAGGCGTTTATGTAAAAGGAATTTTATATGGCTAACAAACGCGGAAGGGATTCCGGAAGCGGGCGTTTCATTCCCATCGAGGAGGCCCGGCGACGCCCGAAGGAAACAACGGTTGAAACCATCAAGAAACCGCACTGCCCGAAAACCCGGGATAAATGACGCATCCATGAGGGCGGTCGCGATCAGGCCGCTCTCTGCTTGCACCTTCAAAGCGCTCGTGTACGGTGTTGGTTTACTCGCCTTTCCAAAGGAAGAGCATCTTGGATGAAATCACCCGGCTTGCCGCCACCCTTGGCAAGCATCTGCAATCGATCAATGCTCAGGTCAGCACCGCCGAGTCCTGTACCGGCGGCGGCATCGCCGAAGCGATTACCCGGATACCCGGCAGTTCGGCCTGGTTCGAGGCGGGTTATGTCACTTACTCCAATCACCAGAAAACCCTCCAGTTGCAAGTACCGACCGAGTTGTTTGCCCGCGTCGGTGCGGTCAGCGAAGAGGTGGTGCGCGCGATGGTGTCGGGTGCGCAACGTCATAGCGGTGCAGGATTTGCTGTCGCGGTCAGTGGCGTCGCCGGGCCGGGTGGCGGCTCGGTCGAGAAGCCGGTTGGCACTGTATGGTTGTGCTGGGGCGTGGGTGAAAAGCTGATTTCACGGCGCGAACAGTTCGCCGGAGACCGTGACGAGGTGCGCCGACAAACGGTGAAAGCCGCGCTAGAGGGGCTGATCCGGCTTGTCAGTGCAGAAATACCAACTCGGGGGTAGGCGAGCGCTCAACCCTGTGGAATAATACTGTCTACTTATACAGGTGTTGTGGCCGTCAGGCCCCTAATTGAATTTGATTACGTGAGGACTTCAATGGACGACAACAAGAAGAAAGCCTTGGCTGCGGCCTTGGGTCAGATCGAGCGTCAATTCGGTAAAGGTGCCGTAATGCGCATGGGTGACCATGACCGCCAGGCGATTCCTTCTATCTCCACCGGCTCACTCGGGCTCGATATCGCGCTGGGCATCGGTGGTTTGCCGAAAGGCCGGATCGTTGAAATCTATGGTCCTGAGTCTTCCGGTAAAACGACGCTGACGCTGTCGGTTATCGCCCAGGCCCAGAAAATGGGTGCAACTTGTGCGTTCGTCGATGCCGAGCACGCGCTTGATCCAGAATACGCAGGCAAGCTGGGCGTCAATGTTGACGACCTGCTGGTTTCGCAGCCGGATACCGGTGAGCAGGCACTGGAAATCACCGACATGCTGGTGCGTTCCAATGCAATCGACGTCATCGTTGTCGACTCTGTTGCCGCTCTGGTGCCGAAGGCTGAAATCGAAGGCGAAATGGGTGACATGCACGTGGGGCTGCAGGCTCGTCTGATGTCTCAGGCGCTGCGCAAGATCACCGGCAACATCAAAAACGCCAACTGTCTGGTTATCTTCATTAACCAGATCCGTATGAAGATCGGTGTAATGTTCGGTAGTCCGGAGACCACCACCGGTGGTAACGCGCTGAAGTTCTACGCTTCGGTCCGTCTGGATATCCGTCGTACCGGTGCAGTTAAAGAGGGCGACGAAGTCGTCGGCAGTGAAACCCGTGTCAAAGTCGTCAAGAACAAGGTGGCCCCGCCGTTCCGTCAGGCCGAGTTCCAGATTCTTTACGGCAAGGGTATCTACCTCAATGGCGAGATCATTGATCTGGCCGTACTGCATGGTTTCGTAGAGAAGTCCGGTGCATGGTACAGCTACCAAGGCAGCAAAATCGGTCAGGGTAAAGCCAACTCGGCCAAGTTCCTGGCGGATAACCCGGAAGTCGGTGCCACCCTTGAGAAGATGATTCGTGAGAAGCTGCTGACTCCAGGTGTTGATACCAAATCCGAAGCCTCTCGTGCACCAGCGCCTGCTGATGACATGGCTGAAGCTGACGTTGATCTCTGATAGATCATGTCGGTTGTACTCGATACACCTGTCGCCGTAAGGCGCACCGCAATGGACCTGCTCGCACGACGCGAGCACGGTCGTGTCGAGCTGACGCGCAAACTGCGTCAGCGCGGCGCAACTCCTGAACTCATCGAACCTGCTCTCGACCGCCTTGTTGAAGAAGGGCTGTTGTCAGAAGCGCGCTACCTCGAAAGTTTCGTCTCTTACCGTGCACGCTCGGGCTATGGTCCTGCGCGTATTCGCGAGGAGCTGAATCAGCGTGGATTGCAACGCGCGGAAATCGAACAGGCGATTCGGGAGTGTGGTTTTGATTGGCAGGAAAAGCTGCATGAAATCTGGCAGCGCAAGTTCGCCGGGCAGTTGCCCGCAGATGCGCGGGAACGTGCCAGACAAGGTCGTTTCTTGAGCTACCGTGGTTATCCAATGGATATGATTGGCCGCCTGCTGAGCGGTCGTGGCGAGGACGACTGATCCTCAGGATTCTCGGGTTTTCAGCTTTGCTGTCGGTTGAACCCAGTTTTCCGACAGGTTGATGTAGTCGACCAATTCCCGCAGCCGCCCTTGATTACGTCCACTGAAACTAAACACCAAGCGCGTCAGATGGCTGAAATCAGCCTCGTGTTCTTCACCCTGATAAGCATGTTGCTGAAAGTCTTCTGCCAGACGCAGGTCGGCGAATGCCTCTTGCATATGCGCAATGGCTTGCTCGGTGAGCGGGTGATGCATGCGCAGGATGAACTTGTTCTTCAGCCAGCGGCTTGAATGGAAGTTGCTGTAGAACTGATCGATTTCCTCGACTGCTTCTTCGGCGCTGTAGACCAGGCGCAGTAGCTTCATGTCATTTGGCAGAATGTAGTGATTTTCTTCCAGCTGACTTTTGATGAAGTCCAGCGCGCTCTGCCAGAAGCTTCCTCCTGGCACGTCCAGTAGCACGATAGGCACCAGTGGACTTTTGCCGGTCTGAATCAGTGTCAGTACTTCCAGAGCTTCATCAAGCGTGCCGAAACCACCTGGGCAAAGCACCAGCGCATCGGCTTCTTTGACAAAGAACAGCTTGCGGGTGAAGAAGAAGTGGAAGGGCAGCAGGTTGCCTGTGCCCTCGACCGTGGCGTTAGCGTGCTGTTCGAACGGCAAAGTGATGTTGAAGCCCAGGCTGTGATTCAGCCCGGCGCCTTCATGGGCTGCGGCCATGATGCCGCCGCCCGCGCCGGTGATGACCATCAGATCCGCTTTGGCCAGCAATGCGCCAAGCTCCTTGGCCAGCGCATACAGTGGATGTTCAACGGGGGTGCGGGCGGAGCCGAAGACCGTCACCTTGCGGCGCCCGCGGAACTGCTCAAGCGCTCGAAAGGCATTGTCCAGTTCGCGCAAGGCTTGCAGGGTGATTTTTGCGTTCCAGCGATTGCGATCGTCCTGGGCCATGCGCAATACGGTCAGCATCATGTCGCGATAGAGCGGAAGGTTTGGACTGTTGGGGGCTACCAGATTGATCTGTTCTTCGATCTTGCTGGTGAGGTCTTTACCGTTACTTTGAAAGTGGCTGCTCAGCAGGTCATTAGGGACATAAGGCATTAAGGGCTTCTCCGTGCGCGAAATCATCGCTCCAGCTCGCACCGTCGTCTGAAGCGTGACGCTTATTCCAATTCGATAATGTGCCTAGCCTGCATGGAACTGGCAACGTTTGTTTATGGCATTAAATTTCCGCTGTTCAAGCTAGTGGGAAATAGAGGGTACACAGAGCACTGGCAGGCAGTGACGGCGAATCGGTAGGAGCTGCTGAAGGCTGCGAATATCTGCGCGTCGGAAATAACGCTGTCGCAGCCTGTAGAGAACGATGTCTGTAGGAGCAGCCACTCGCTCCAACATTATTAAAACCAATGTTTTCGCAGGCACCATCGCAAACCCGATGCCAACGCGGTGCTGTGGGAGCCGGGCTTGCCCGCGATGCGGGCACCTCGGTGTGTCAGTTGAATCGAGTCGCCCTTATCGCGGGCAAGCCCAGCTCCCACATGGCAGCTCCTCAGGACGAGGTCTGGTGCGTTCTTACTTCTTGACCGAACAGTCGCTGGCCTTGAAGACCTGACTGGTTACCGGACGATTAGTCTTGTACTCGGTGAACTGATACTTGAGTACTGCTCCCTTGCTCATCAGTTGGCGGTAGCCATTGTTGTGGCAAACGCTGTTGCCCAACTGGTTGCGTACCGCGTCAGGATTGGCACGCATCTGCTGGGCCTGGCCCGCGCGAACGCTCAAGTGGTTGATCAACTGATTGCCCTCAACCGTGTAACCCTGATCAAGAATGTCCTCGTTGATGGCCCTCGGTGTGCCGACGCTGCTTTCCTTCGCAACTTTTTCAAGCATTTTGCTCAGTTCGAAATCCTGCTTCGACGCCGCCTGGGCGCAGAACGGAACAGCGAGCAGCAACATGAGGGTAGGGACGGTAAGGCGCAGCATTAAATTCTCCTGATTCAGTGACTGGCCCGTTGGACCGGTGACTTGCAAGTATGTTCAGCAGGCAGCAGGGCTGGATGTGCATGAACGATTGCGAAGTATAAGGATGACGCGCATTGAAAGCGATTCGTCCATCGACAGCGCGGGCCGGACAGGACGTGGCTCTGTTAAACTGCGCAGACTTTTCAGCCCGCCGAGTTATCGCAGTGTTCACGCTTCCCTTTCATCGACGCATGCCATTATGAGTCACGCCGTTTCTCGCCTGCGCGATCGCCGTCTGGCGCAGAGTACCAAGCCGTTTATTGCACGTGGGTCGCGCGCGCCACGCTGCAATCAGTGTCGAGTGATCCCCGAGTACTGCCTGTGTGGGTGGAAGCCAAATGTGGCGACCAATTCGGCCATGTGTCTGCTTATGTACGACACTGAGCCACTTAAGCCGACCAATACCGGCTGGCTGATTGCGGACGTTGTCGATGACACTCATGCATTTGGCTGGTCACGCATAGAGGTCGATGAGCAGTTGCTGGCATTGCTGGATGACCCGCAATGGCAGCCCTATATTGTTTTCCCGGGCGAGTTTGTGGCTCCGCAACGAGTGGTCAACCAGGTCATTCCGGAAGAGGGCAAGCGTCCGCTCTTCATCTTGCTGGATGCGACCTGGCCCGAAGCGCGCAAGATGTTTCGCAAAAGCCCGTACCTGGAACGGTTTCCAGTGCTCAGCCTTGAGCCGGAACAGATGTCCCGCTATCGCCTGCGCCGCTCGAAGCGTGATGATCATTTTTGCACGGCGGAAGTCGCTGCATTGTGTCTGGAACTGGCCGGTGATACGCAAGCCAGCGGGGTGCTTGATGCTTATCTGGATGTGTTTACTGCTCACTATCTGGGCGCGAAGTATCAGAAAAGCATTGATTCGGATGATGTCTCTCACACCCATCTGAAGGCTTTTCTCTGAGTTGATATTGCGCCTTCGCGAGTGAGGCGCAGATGTGTGCGAAATAACCTCTGTTTGCTGCCGGGTTAATGCTTGACCACCCCGGTTTCGCTGGGCATGCTGGCGCCGCATAAAGGCTCGGACGGTTGTTTTTCGCAGACTGAGGTTCGCGCTGCGTATTGATGCGACACGTGTTTGCTGGCATTTGCCAATGCCTTGCTGGGCGCTGAATGGATCGGCGCCCACTTATAAGTACAGGACCACCCCATGACTTACGAAATCCTGATTGCCGATGACCATCCGCTGTTCCGCAGCGCGTTGCATCAGGCATTGAGCCTTGGCCTCGGTCCTGATGTGAGACTCGTGGAGGCGGAGAGCATTGCCCAGCTTGAAGCGCGTCTGGATGAGAAGTCTGACTGGGATCTGGTCCTGCTGGACTTGAATATGCCGGGTGCTTATGGCTTTTCCGGTCTGGTCCTGCTGCGTGGCCAGTATCCGCAGATTCCGGTGGTGATGGTGTCGGCGCAGGAAGAGGCCGCTATCGTTGTCAGGTCCCGAGAGTTTGGTGCCAGTGGCTTCATCCCCAAGTCCAGTCCGTTGGAGACCATTCAGCAGGCCGTGCGCAAGGTACTGGAAGGTGATGTCTGGTGGCCGCCGCAGGCTAACGAAGCCGTGAGTGTTTCTGATGAAGCCAAAGCCGCCAGCGCGGGTCTGGCAAGTCTCACGCCTCAGCAGTTCCGGGTATTGACCATGGTCTGTGAAGGATTGCTGAACAAGCAGATTGCCTATGAGCTGACTGTGTCCGAGGCAACGATCAAGGCCCATGTCACGGCGATATTTCGCAAGCTGGGTGTGCGGACACGAACTCAGGCTGCGCTGCTTCTGCAACAGCTGGAATCGATTTCTCCAAACGGATAACTCTGGACCACCCAACGTTCACAATTTTTTGATCTGTCCTGAATTAGTTTCCATCATCTTTTTGCACAGCAGCCTATCTATGTCTCCTTTCAAAGGCCAAACGGGCCTGAAACGTATCCTGAATGCCGCCGGTTATTCTTTCGATGGTCTGTCTGCCGCTTTCAAGGGTGAAGCCGCTTTCAGGCAATTGGTGCTTCTCAACGTAGTGCTGGTGCCACTGGCTTTTATCGTCGATGTGAGCAAGGGCGAGCGCGCGTTATTGATCGCGGTGTGCCTGCTGGCATTGATCGTAGAACTGCTCAATTCGGCGGTTGAAGCGGCCATCGATCGCATTTCCCTGGATTTGCATCCTCTTTCGAAAAACGCCAAAGACATGGGCAGCGCTGCCCAGATGGTCTCGTTGACCATGATCGCTGCTGTATGGCTGTTGATCCTGTTCGGCTGAATCACCTAGTACATGCTTGGCAGCACGATTTCATCGCTGCGCTGGACGCCTTCAGTCAACGAGCGGCACAGGTCGAGAAACTCGCGCATGGCAGAGGTCTGATACTTCTGCTTGTGCCAGATGAAATAGAACTCTCTGGAAAGATCCAGCTCCGGCGTTTCAACTGCCACCAGGCTGCCGCGTCGAATCGCATCCCGCAGCGCCAGTCGCGATATGCAGCCGATCCCCAGGCCTGATTCGACGGCACGTTTGATGGCCTCGGTATGCTCAAGCTCCAGGCGTACATTCAGTGCATTGCGATGATGACGCATCGCCTGATCGAACGTAAGGCGGGTTCCTGAGCCCTGTTCACGCAGGATCCAGGCTTCCTGGGTCAGTTCGTCGAGGCTGGCATGTCCGCGTTTGGCCAGTGGGTGCTGAGGGGCGCAGAAAACGACCAGTTCGTCTTCGACCCAGCGTTGCACTTCAATGTCAGCGTGCGTGCAATCGCCTTCAATCAGACCCAGGTCAATTTCGTAGTGTGCGACCTGCTGCACGATGTGGGCGGTGTTCTGTACATGCAGCTTGACCTGGCTCTCCGGGTGACGCTGCATGAAACTGCCGATCAACAGCGTTGCCAGGTAATTACCAATGGTGAGTGTTGCGCCCACTGCCAGTGAGCCGAAACCGGATTTGCCATTGAGCAAGTCCTCGATCTCTTTGGCCTGATCCAGCAGGGCAACCGCTTGGGGCAGTAACTGGCGGCCTGTGGCATTCAGGCTCAGGCGTTTACCCGCCCGGTCGAACAACTGGCAGCTGGACTGTCGCTCCAGTTCGGTGATGGAGGTACTGGCGGCCGATTGGGACAGCGATAGCAGGATCGCCGCCCGGGAAACGCTTTCCTGTTGGGCGACGGCTACAAAAACCTGAAGTTGACGTAAAGTAAATCGCATATCTATATAACCGATAACCTATATCTTAATAATTCAGTTAACAGATATTGTGCTTCCCACTAGAATATCGCGCAATAGCGTTCCTACCCGGCGCAAGCGAATCTCAGGAGTTTTCACGTAAATGAGCAACATGAACCACGAGCGTGTTCTAAGCGTCCACCACTGGAACGACACACTCTTCAGTTTCAAGTGCACCCGCGATCCAGGTCTGCGTTTCGAGAACGGTCAGTTCGTCATGATCGGTCTGCAGCAGCCAAACGGGCGCCCGCTCATGCGTGCCTATTCGATCGCCAGCCCCAACTGGGAAGAGCATCTCGAATTCTTCAGTATTAAAGTGCCTGATGGCCCCCTGACTTCGCAATTGCAACACTTGAAGGAAGGCGATGAGATCATCATCAGCAAAAAGCCTACAGGCACGCTGGTACTCGACGACCTCAAGCCGGGCAAGCATCTTTATCTGCTGAGCACGGGTACCGGTCTGGCGCCGTTCATGAGTGTTATTCAAGACCCTGAAACCTATGAGCGTTTTGAAAAAGTCATTCTGTGCCACGGTGTACGCTATGTGAATGAGGTCGCTTATCGCGAATTCATCACCGAACACCTGCCACAGAACGAGTTCTTCGGCGACGCGCTGCGCGACAAGCTCATCTATTACCCGACCGTTACTCGCGAGCCTTTCGAGAACGAAGGTCGTCTGACTGATCTGATGCGTAGCGGCAAGTTGTTCAGCGATATTGGTCTGCCACCGATCAACCCTCAGGACGACCGCGCCATGTTGTGCGGTAGCCCAAGCATGCTCGACGAAACCAGTGAAGTGCTCAACAGCTTCGGTCTGACGGTTTCTCCGCGTATGCGTGAGCCAGGCGACTATCTGATCGAGCGTGCATTCGTCGAGAAGTAAGGGCCGAAATTACGGGGTGGGGTGTGTTCGCACACTCCGCTGATGTGACAAAAAAACCGCCTGGGGGTCACGGACCGGGCGGTTTTTTTGTGGGCGTAGATAAGTGATCTGATCAGGAGCTCGCCAGCACCACTTCGAGCACCTTGATGACACCAGGCTCGGGATAGTGCCAGCGTACGTCCAGATCCCAGAACTGCGCACCGTAGCGGCGTTCCGGTGTCGGTGTCTGGTAGGCCGGGCGTGGGTCTTGCGCCAGGCATTGCTCAATCAGTTCGATCAGAGGTTCATTCAGGCGCATGCCGTGCTCATGAGCCTGCTTCAAGGCTGACTCATCCCAACCCACAGGGATGAGGTCTGGTGCGGCACTGGCCATGTTATTGAAGGCGGTCGACACGTTGTCGGCGTAAGGCACATAGGGCTTGATGTCCAGCACCGGCGTGCCGTCCAGCAAGTCTATGCCCGATAAGTACAGGCGTCCGGCTTCAACCTTGTCCAGCTTGACTACAGACTGGCCGATCCCGTTAGGACGATGCGTGGCGCGGGTCGCAAACACGCCCATCGATTGATTACCGCCCAGCCTGGGGGGGCGTACTTTCAGGCGTGGCTTTTCTTCCAGCGCCAGATGAAAGAGGAATAGCAACCAGACATGACTGACCTGCTCCAGGCCTTGTACCGCATCCCCCTGATCGAACGGCGCTACCAGTTCCAGCACACCGCGCGCCGCCGGGGCCAGTTGTGGCTGGCGCGGTATGGCGAACTTCTCCTTGAAGCAGGAGCGGACAAAGCCGATGGGGGAGACGGTGTAGGAGTCAGTCATGGATGAGCGGAATCAGGCATCCGGTAGGAGCGAACTTGTTCGCGAGGCGCTGTATCGCATAACACCGCCTCGCGAACAAGTTCGCTCCTACCGGGTGCATATACTGACTCAGAGTCAATACGGTCAAGGGCGAACCCGCAGGGTCAAACCCTTGAGGAAGTTACGCAGCAACTGGTCGCCACACGTGCGGTAGTTGCTGTGGCCGAACTTGCGGAACAGGGCACTCAGCTCAGGCTTGGAGACCGGGAACTCAACCGATTTGAGGATCGCATGCATGTCCTCTTCCTTCAGTTCGAAGGCTACGCGCAGCTTCTTCAAAACGGTGTTGTTGGTGACCGGCAGTTCGACAGGCTGCGGCGCGCGGCTGTCGTCCTTGCCACGCTTGAAGATCACCAGGCCATCAAGGAAGTGCGCCATGATTTCATCGCTGCAATTCAGATAGCCTTCTTCATCGTCCTTCTTGGTAAAAGCGATAACGTCTGCTTTGGAGACTTCAAAACCGCCGAGCCTGGTGATGTCGACGATTTTGCCGTCGCTGATATCAAGCATGTAGCGCACGCTGCGCAGTACGTCGTTGTTCATCATGATTGGGTAAATCCTGGTAAGGCTGGGGTCACGCTGCAGGAAAGGATCCAGCAGCATTGAACTGAATCAGAACTTCTCTTTGGAAGTCATGTAGCGCCATTGGCCTTCGGGCAACTTGCCCATGGACACGCCGCCGATGCGGATGCGACGGACTGAAACGATCTTCAGGCCAACGGCTTCACACATCTGGGCGATGACGCCGGGTTGAGGGTTTTTCATCGCAAAGCGCAGACGGTTCTCGCTCTGCCAGCTGGCTTTGACCTTGGGCAATTCCGTGCCTTTGTAAGTCATGCCGTGATTGAGCCGGTTGAGGCCGTGAGCAACCATCTCGCCGGAAATTTCCACCACGTACTCTTGTTCGATCTTGCTGCGATCATCCGTGAGCTTGCGCAGGATCTTCCAGTCCTGGCTGAACACCATCAGGCCGCTGGCATTGGCCTGCAGCGTCGAGATGGGTTCAAGGCGCAGAAAGTGTCCTTTGAGTGGACGTTTGCCAAAGCTGTGCTCTTCCGAAAGGCTGCCAGGCGTGATCAATGCCAGTGCATCGGCTTCGCTCAGAGCGGCCGGTTTATGGAAGATGATGGTGACAGGCTCTGGTGCATCGGCCTTGGCTTCGCGATCAAGCACAACCGTTTCGGTATCGACCTTGAAATGCGGTTCATCGATGACTTTACCGTCCACGGTGACCCAGCCGCCTTCGATATACAGCTCAGCCTCCCTGCGGGAGCAGCCGGTCAGCTCGATCAGGCGTTTGGAGAGGCGGATGGGTTCTGACATGACAAAAGCCGTTACTTGAGAGAAAGGCCGACATTGTACCCGTGCCCGCCCGGTTAATCGCGGCAACATTGCAAATGGTGTGTAATCGGGTCGCTGCCTTCATAGCTGAAGCCACTTCCATCAAACAAAATACTGAATGCATTCTTGTAGGGGCTGCCGAAGGCTGCGATTGCATTTCCCCCTGATACACCGCAATCGTAGCCTTCGGCAGCTCCTACGGGTGGGGTCCTGGTTATCAAAATCGCTGCTCCAGTCTCATCCGCAACATTGGATACGGCTGCCCAAGCCCGTCGACTTCCGAACGGCTGATCACTTCAAAACCCTGCTTGAGGTAAAACTCCAGCGCTTGCGGGTTCTGTTCGTTGACGTCCAGCTCGCGGGTCCTGAAGTGTTTGATGCTGTAATCCAGTAGCTGTTTGCCCAGCCCTTGGCCGCGATGATCGGCGTCGATGAACAGCATCTCCAGCTTGCCGATGCTGACCCCGGCGAAGCCCGTGATATTCAGGTGCGAATCCCGGGTGCAGAACAGCGTCACGGTATCCAGATAATGGGTCAACAGCAGCTCCTTAAGCTGCGCGATATAAGCATCGGGCAAAAAGTCATGCGTCGCGCGGACAGCGCTTTCCCAGACTTGAATCAACTGCGGATAGTCATTTTTATCAGCCGTGGAAATCACCGGATGTTGCATGGGGGGGTGGCTCCATTGAAGGTCGCTTTATGTTCCTGACACGTCGCCAAGGCGCTGCGTTGTTTCGTGGCAAACATGGACCTGTAGGAGTGAGCTTGCTCGCGATTTAGACCTGCTGAGAATTAGCGTCTGGCCTGACGCTATCGCGAGCAAGCTCACTCCTACAGGTCCAATATCTGCCGCGAGACAGCGTGGTGTCAGGGACACGGGGGCGATTTTCTACAGAAAATGCATTTCACTTAAAGGATTACAGCTGTTCGATTGGCGGCAGTGCATACGGACTAGCTTAGCCCTTCGAAGCCAAAAAAAGCCCCGCCGTTTGAAGGGCGGGGCTTTTTTATGGCGTCAGATCAAGCAAGCGTCAGAGCGTTTCGGCCCAGAGGTCGTACTCATCGGCGTCGGTGACGCGGCACATGACCTTGTCGCCAGGCTTCAAGGTGCTGTTGTCATCCAGAGCGATGAACACATTGCCGTCGATTTCCGGAGCATCGAAGAAGCAGCGGCCTACAGCGCCTTGCTCGTCGACTTCGTCAATCAGCACTTCGATTTCCCGGCCGATTTTCATCTGCAGGCGGGCAGCGCTGATGGCTTGCTGGTGAGCCATGAAACGGTCCCAACGGTCCTGTTTGACGTCGTCTGGCACGATCGCCGCGTCCAGCAGGTTGGCCGGTGCGCCTTCAACCGGCGAGTACTGGAAGCAGCCGACGCGGTCGAGTTGCGCTTCAGTCAGCCAGTCCAGCAGGTACTGGAAGTCTTCCTCTGTTTCGCCAGGGAAGCCGACGATGAAGGTCGAACGGATGATCAGGTCCGGGCATTGCTCACGCCAGTTCTTGATACGGGCCAGGGTCTTGTCTTCGAAGGCCGGACGCTTCATCAGCTTGAGCACTTTCGGGCTGGCGTGCTGGAACGGGATGTCCAGGTACGGCAGGATTTTCCCGGCGGCCATCAGCGGGATCAGCTCATCAACGTGCGGGTACGGGTAAACATAGTGCAGGCGGACCCATACACCCATTGAGCTCAGTGCCTGACACAGCTCGGTCATGCGCGTCTTGACCGGGGCACCGTTCCAGAAACCGGTGCGGTACTTGACGTCGACGCCGTAGGCGCTGGTGTCCTGAGAGATCACGAGCAGTTCTTTTACGCCAGCCTTGACCAAGCGCTGGGCTTCGTCGAGTACATCGCCTACCGGGCGGCTGACCAGTTTGCCGCGCATCGACGGGATGATGCAGAAGCTGCAGCTGTGATTGCAGCCTTCGGAAATCTTCAGGTACGCGTAGTGGCGTGGGGTCAGTTTGACGCCCTGAGGGGGGACCAGGTCGATCAGCGGGTTGTGGTCCAGTTTCGGCGGCGCTGCGTCATGAACGGCGTTGACCACTTGCTCATATTGCTGCGGGCCGGTAACGGACAACACGCTTGGGTGAACGTCCCGGATAACGCTTTCATCAACGCCCATGCAGCCGGTGACGATGACCTTGCCGTTTTCTTTGATGGCGTCGCCAATCACTTCCAGCGATTCGGCCTTGGCGGCATCGATGAAACCACAGGTATTGACCACAACGACGTCGGCGTCCTGATAAGTCGGTACGACTTCGTAGCCTTCCATGCGCAGCTGGGTAAGGATGCGCTCGGAGTCGACCAAGGCTTTTGGGCAACCCAGACTTACAAACCCGACCTTCGGGGCGGATGGCGTGGTGACGGTGGACATTGACTAACCTCGGCGGAGATGTGGGCTTCGGCATATGGCCGAGGCAACAGCTGGGCGCTGGTATCCGGAACCGGATTCGTGCGCCTCTGATCAAAAAGTGCGCAATTCTAGCGATCAGCCCGGCGATTGACCAGCGTTATGCAGAGAATTACGACGAGTGCTGCGCTATGCTTCGCGTCGTTACGAAATATGTCGGTTTTTCCGATGTCGGTCGCACGCATTAAGTATTGGCGACTCAAAGCACTATCGCGTGTTGTTACAGTTAAAGCCTCGGTTTCCGGAGTGGTAAATGAGTCAAGCAAGCAGTCAGGCTGATACCGGGCATCCAGTGTCAAAACCACTCGCGCTATTGATGGCGGCGGTGGGCGTGGTTTATGGCGATATCGGCACCAGTCCGCTGTACACCCTCAAGGAAGTGTTCCAGGGCGGATATGGCGTGGACGTCACTCATGACGCCGTGCTTGGCATTCTGTCGCTGATCTTCTGGTCGCTGATCTGGGTCGTCTCCTTCAAATACATGGTCTTCATCCTGCGCGCCGACAACCAAGGGGAGGGCGGCATTATGGCGCTCACCGCACTGGCTCGGCGGGCCACGATCAAGTATCCGAAACTGCAGATGACCATGGTGGTTTTCGGTTTGTTTGGAGCTGCGCTGTTTTATGGCGACAGCATGATCACTCCGGCGATTTCCGTGCTGTCTGCGATGGAAGGGCTTGAGCTGGCCTTTGACGGCATCGAGCATTGGGTTGTGCCGATGGCACTGGTGGTGCTGGTCGCGCTGTTCCTGATCCAGCGTCATGGCACCGCGCGTATTGGCGTGCTGTTCGGTCCGGTGATGGTGACCTGGTTTGTGGTGCTCGGGCTCTTGGGCATCAACGGCATCGTGCATCAGCCTGAAGTGCTGCAGGCAATGAACCCGGTATGGGCGGTGCGCTTCTTTATCATTCATCCCGGTATTGGCGTCGCGATCCTTGGCGCTGTAGTGCTGGCGTTGACCGGTGCCGAAGCGTTGTACGCGGATATGGGGCATTTTGGTCGCAAGCCGATTGCCCGGGCATGGTTCGCGCTGGTCCTTCCTGCACTGGTCCTCAACTACTTCGGTCAGGGCGCGCTGGTTCTGGAGAATCCAGAGGCTGCGCGTAACCCGTTTTATCTGCTGGCGCCCGGCTGGGCTTTGCTGCCGCTGATCGGCTTGTCGACCCTGGCGACGGTGATTGCCTCTCAGGCGGTGATTTCCGGGGCGTTCTCCATGACGCTGCAGGCCATTCAGCTCGGCTACATCCCGCGCATGTACATTCAGCACACGTCCAGTGACGCGCAAGGCCAGATCTATATTGGTGCGGTGAACTGGTCGTTGATGGTGGGGGTAATTCTCCTGGTGCTGGGCTTCGAGTCCTCGGGCGCGCTGGCTTCGGCTTATGGTGTCGCAGTCACCGGGACGATGTTCTGTACCACCATTCTGGTTTCGTCCGTGATGCTGCTGCTCTGGAAGTGGCCTGCCGTTCTAGCGGTGCCGCTTTTGTTGGCGCTGCTGTTCGTGGACAGCCTGTTTTTTGCTGCCAACGTTCCGAAAGTGATTCAGGGAGGCGCGTTTCCGGTCATTGCCGGGGTGGTGCTGTTTATTCTGATGACCACCTGGAAACGCGGCAAGCAATTGCTGGTTGACCGCATCGACGAAGGCGGGCTGCCACTGCCGATTTTTATCAGCAGTATTCGTGTCCAGCCACCTCATCGGGTGCAAGGGACAGCGGTGTTTCTGACTGCCCGCAGCGATGCAGTGCCTCATGCCCTGTTGCACAACATGCTGCACAACCAGGTGCTGCATGAGCAGGTGGTGCTGTTGACGGTTGTCTATGAAGACACTCCAAGGGTTCCGGCGCAGCAGCGTTTTGAGGTTGAAGCCTATGGGGAAGGCTTCTATCGCGTGATCCTGCATTTCGGTTTCATTGATGAGCCGGATGTACCTGCCGCGCTCGGCCTTTGTCATCTGGATGAGCTGGATTTCAGCCCGATGCGTACGACTTATTTCCTGAGTCGTGAGACGGTGATCCCGTCAAAAATGGTCGGTATGGCCCGATGGCGCGAAGCGCTGTTTGCTTTCATGCTGAAGAATGCCAACGGCAATCTGCGCTTCTTCAAGTTGCCCTTTAACCGGGTGATCGAGTTGGGGACGCAGGTCGAGATGTAGTTTGGCGGCACGCACCGCACATGTGTCCCTCTGTTGGAGCGAGGCTTGCCCGCGAAGAGCGTTAACGCGGTGGGTCTGATACACCGAGTCGACGGGTTCGCGGGCAAGCCTCGCGCCAACAGGGATGCGGGTCTACATGGACAAACTCCACAACAAAAAATCCCCGCAGCCTCACAGCTGACGGGGATTTTTTTGTACTACCGTAAATCAGCTTACTGCGCTGTAGCCTTGCCTTGACGCTTATTGATGAAAGCAATCAAGCGCTTGGCCAGCGCCGGGTAGTTTTCGTCGAAGTGGTGACCACCCGGCAATTGCAACTTCTCGCCGACAGCGGTGGTGTCGGTGCAGCCGCTTTCCTTGGTCTCTTCGACGCCATAGACGCACAGTACTTTTTCACCGGGCAATTTAGCCATTTCCGGACCGGTTTGCAGATCCTTGCCCGCGGCGCCTAGCCAGCCGTCAACGCGGATTTCGAAGCTGCCCGTACGAGCGAAGGCCAGCAGGATCATGCCGTCAACGCGCTCCTGATCCTCTTGTGGCAGGCGGTTGTAAACGGCAGGCAGGACGTCCGCGCCAAATGAGTAACCGGCGAGGATGAAGCGCTTGGCGCCCCATTTCTGCCGATAGTGCTGCATCAGTTCGGTCAGGTCAGCGGCTGTCTGCTCAGGAGATTTGTGTTCCCAGTAGTAACGCAGGACATCGATACCCACGACTGGATAGCCCATGCCAGCCATGTCCCCGGCAACGACTTTGTCCAGATCACGCCAGCCGCCATCACCGGACAGGAACAGCGTTACAGTGTCGGAGGGTTGCGCAGCAGGCACCTCTACGACAGGGATACCCAGACCGCCACCTTTGTCATCCTCGCCAACCAGTTTGCGGCGCAGCTCGCTGTTGAGGACCTGTGGCAGCTTGATGTCGTAGTCGCTGATGCTGGTGTCGGCGTTGGCTTGATCGCGCACGAACGCTGCAGGCTCGTCGTCTGGCGCGTCGTTCCACGCAACCATCCAGTGACCGTGCGGGGCGGTCTTGGGCAACGGCACATCACAGATAACCGGCGGCGTCTCATCGGGCTCTAGCGTCTTGACCGGTTGAGAAGGTACTTCCAGATAGAAGCCTACTGAAATTGCTTCCGCTTTGTCGTTGTTCTGCCCCGCGAGCCAGCGCCAGGCCAGGGTTGCCCCCGGGCCAATACCGGCTACGACTGTTGGCGCTTCATCGAGCTTGCCCAGAGCTTCATTGAAGGTCTTCTGCTGCAGGGTGCAGTTGTCCTTTGGCAATACAACCTGAATGATCCGGGCGGAAGCGTCCTGACTCAGGGCCTGCAATTGTTTGTCAGACAACAGGTCGTCGGCGGTCACGGCCAGCGCAACCCGAACTTTGGCCCGGTTGCCAGGCGTTACGCTGATCACCGCTGAACCGTCGCTCAATGCGGAGCGCTCCAGTGCTGCGGGGGGGGCGGGGCGGCTCCACAACCAGACCCCAAGAACCAGAACCAAAACAATCAGCAGTGCTGCGAGCAAAATGCGCCGGTAGCGTTGAATCATCAGCGTTTCACCAATCCAGTCAGGCCGCCCGCAATCAGGGCGGCGGTGTCAGCCAGTGCCACCAGCGGATCAAGTCCGGCGGGCACGGCCATATAACGAGGTTCCCAGTCAGGCTGGAATTTGTCTTTGAAGCGGCGCAAGCCCTGGAAGTTGTAGAGCTGTTCGCCACGACGGAACACCATGGAGCCCAGGCGCTGTGTCAGGGGCGCTCCCCGGCGTGGTTGCAGGCCCGATAGCGGCACCATGCCCAGGCTGAAGCGTTCGTAGCCGTGCTCTTTGTAATACAGAATCAGCCCGACCATCATGAACTCCATGGTCAGCTTCGGAGCATCAGGGTGAGCGCGCATCAGGTCCAGGCTGGCCAGATCATGACGCGATGTCTCAAGCAGGTTGGAGAACGCTACCGGCTTGCCTTCGAAGTGGATGATTGCGATGCGGAAATGTTTGAGGTACTCAGGGCTGAAGCGGCCCAGTGAGAAGCCTTTTTCGCGCACGTTTTTACCTGTCAGCCAGGCATCGGAAATGACTTTCAGTTCATCAAGCGGTGCCTGGCCTGCTTCATAGATTTCCAGCGACAAACCATCACGTCCACCCCGGTTCCAGGTGTAGCGCAGGTCTTTCATCTCCTTGCCTTTGGCTTCGATGTCGAAGCGCCGCAGGTTGACCCGCGCCTCTTCACCCAGCTTGATAGCAGTCAGGCCGATGTCCATGTAGAACGGCAGATTTTCCGCGCGGACCTGATAGAACACAGGGCGGGCGTGGTGCACGTCACACAGGTCGCGGAATTGCCAGATCAACTCGGCGCGCTGCTGAGTCGGGCCGATCGGGTCATAAAGGGCAACGAGGCTGCGGCCGCGATGGGCGTACATCAGAAAGGCGTTGCCCTCGGGATGCAGTAGAACGGCTTTATCGCCGGTCAGCACCAGTCCGCCATCAGGCTGTGACGATGCATTGAGGATCTCGGCGGCTTTGGCCAGCTCTGAGGCGTCCGGGAGTTTGATCACCGGTCGTGCGGTGCGCAGCAGCCAGGTCAGCGAAACGATGACCAGCAAAACAGCGCTGCCTAGCGCTGAGCGAAGCCCGCGAGGTGCATCCGCGTCCAGCGTGAATTGCCACCACAGTTGATGGCTATAGGGCACGTCCTGGTAGGCGAACAGCAGGAGCCAGAACGATGCCCCCAGTACGCAGAGTGTCGCCACCAGATACAGCGGCGAGAATGGCAGTTCCAGCAGGCGACTTGGCCGGTAGAACGAGCGGCGGAAAATGGCCAGCAGCGCCGCAGTCAGGATCAGTAAAGTGGCTTCTTCATAGTCGAAGCCTTTAAGCATCGACAGTGCGGCGCCTGCCAATAGCAGAATGACCGTCAGCATCCATGCGGCCGAGAGGCGGCGTCGCAGCCCTTGAGCCAGCAGCAGACACAGAACGCCAATAAGGCTGGCGCCAAAGTGTGAAAGGTTGATCAGGCGGTGGGGGATGAGAAAGCCCAGATCCTCAAGGCGGGTGTCGATTTCGGGCGTCGCACCGGAAAACAACAGCACAACGCCGGAAAGGAACACCAGCAGCGCGAGGATCGGTGCGGCGAGACCGGATGCAACGCGCATCGCCTGTTTGGTCGGTAGCAGGCGCTGACCTTCTGTGAACAGAAGCACCAGACACGCCAACAACAGCGGCAGGACGACGTAAATCATCCGGTACAGCAGCAATGCGGCAGCCAGCGGCGCCGCGCCCAGTTCGTTAGCGAAGGCTGCGAGCAGGATCGCCTCGAAAACGCCCACGCCGCCCGGTACATGGCTAAGCACACCTGCGGCCAGTGCCAGCAGGTAAATCAGCATGAAGGCCCCGAATGGTGGCGATTGTGGCAGCAGTAGATAGAGGACAGTGGCGGCCGCTGCGACATCCAGTGCAGTGATCACCAGTTGCATCAGCGTCAGGCGCACGCCAGGCAGGCGCAGGGTGCGGCGTCCGGCACGCACCAGCAGGGTATGGGGGATCGTCTGCTCTGGTAGTCGGCGGCGATAAACTGCAATGGCCAGCACGGCCGTCAGCACTAGAACGCCGATTGCAATCGCTGCCAGCAGGTCTACAGGTGTATGTAGCGCAAGGGATGCTCCGGACAGGTTGCTAAGAGTCGCCAATGCTGCCAGTGGTGGCAGTGCGCAGCCGAGCGACAAGCTGGCGAACAGCGTCATACGGGCAACTTCTACCGCGCCGATGCCTTTGCGAGAGTACAGTCGATAGCGCACCGAGCCGCCGGACAGCATTGACAGGCCTACAGCGTTACCAATAGCGAATGCTGTAAAGCCGCCAAGTGCGAGGGTTTTGTTAGGCAGATTAACGCCTGCGTAACGGCTGGCGGAAAACTCATAGCCGAGCAGAATGACGAAGCCGATTGCTGTTGCGAGCAGGGCGCCCGCCAAAGACGGCCCCGGTACGCTCAGCAGTGAGTCTTGCAGTGCATAGAGATCGAGCTCGCTCAACATATGTCGGCAAGCGATCAAGGCCACGGCGAATAGCAAAAGCGTGACGCCCAGCCCGATTGGCTGGCGGTATTTACTCAACAGCTCCAGCCACTGGAGGCGAGCAGGTTGGATAGGTTGATTCGCCGTAACTGCTTCGTTCGGTTCTGACGGGTTAGCGCGCATCAATCACTCCTTGGATCGTGCGCGACAGAATGGAGGTATACAGCCAAGTTACCAATCCCTACGCAAAAAATATTTCGAGATGTTAGCGCGTCATCGTCTAACGAGCGAATGTAGCCTGTGCGTTCATGGAGCTGTTCAGCAACAGTTCAGCTATTAAACAGCTATCGGCAGACGGCTGTAAAACTGTCGGGTTTTGTAATATTACGTTACAAGGAGGGCGTTCGGTGGGGCGGGGTGGACGGAAATTGCTTTCTGCGCCAGAGGCTTGCGTTACTTTTCAGGCGCGCACAAAAAAGGCCACTCTTTCGAGTAGCCTTTTTCGATGTTTGGTTGCGGGAGCCGGATTTGAACCGACGACCTTCGGGTTATGAGCCCGACGAGCTACCAGACTGCTCCATCCCGCGTCTGTGTGGCGGCATTCTACAGCCGAACGGCGAGGTGTCAACCATTAATGTGAAAAGTCGACAAATCAGGTCGATTTGTGTGGTTGGAGGTTTAAGTCCCGGACCTGCAAAGAGTTTTGGTGGTGCTTGCCGACAGCTGTGCAAGACGAGTCGTGAAGGGTGGGGCTAATCCGCAAGGCTGCCCCTATTTCTGTAGGAGTTGCCGAATGCTGCAATCGCGGTGCGCCAGGATGAATGCTTCGCAGCCTTCGGCAGCTCCTACAGATGGTCGTATTTTCTGCTCAAACGACAGGCACAAAAAAGGCCACTCTTTCGAGTAGCCTTTTTTGATGTTTGGTTGCGGGAGCCGGATTTGAACCGACGACCTTCGGGTTATGAGCCCGACGAGCTACCAGACTGCTCCATCCCGCGTCTGTGTGGCGGCATTCTACAGAGGATCGCAGGGGTGTCAATTGTTAATTCAAAAAAATTGCTTTTCCTTCAATTGGTTAGCGTAGGTTGTTGACCGTGCGGACAGGCTGTAAGCACTGCCAGGCGGGGCTGTCAGCCAATATCCAGGGTCATTCTGAAGAGGGTTTGCGTCAGTTTTCCGTTAGACCGGCACATCACCAGATGTCACATGTCGACACGAGTGAGATACTGGCCGACCACGTCTCTCGCAAAACTCTTACATGACGCAGCGAAAAATCATCCATGTTGACTGTGACTGCTTCTATGCAGCCATCGAAATGCGCGATGACCCTCGGTTGGCCAATAAGCCGCTGGCCGTGGGGGGCTCTGCGGACAAGCGAGGCGTCATTGCAACCTGCAACTATGAGGCAAGGGCTTACGGCGTGCGTTCGGCGATGTCTTCGCGGCATGCCTTGAAGCTTTGTCCGGACTTGACCATCGTCAAGCCGAGAATGGAGGCCTATAAGGAAGCATCCAAAGAAATCCAGACCATCTTTCGTGATTACACCGACCTTATCGAGCCCTTGTCGCTGGATGAGGCTTACCTGGATGTGTCCGATGCGGGCCATTTTTCCGGCAGCGCAACGCGTATCGCGCAGGATATTCGGCGGCGGGTGTCCAACCAACTGCATATCACGGTCTCGGCTGGCGTCGCGCCGAATAAGTTTCTGGCCAAAATCGCCAGCGACTGGAAGAAACCCAATGGCCTGTTTGTGATCACTCCGGATCAGGTCGAGGATTTTGTCGCGCAATTACCCGTCAGTAAGCTACACGGCGTTGGCAAAGTGACCGCCGACAAACTGGGTCGATTGGGGATTATCAGTTGTACCGATTTGCGCGACTGGAAAAAGCTGGCACTGGTGCGAGAGTTTGGCTCGTTCGGCGAGCGTTTGTGGGGGTTGGCTCGTGGGATTGATGAGCGGCCCGTGCAAAACGACAGCAGGCGTCAGTCGGTGAGCGTGGAAAATACGTACCACACGGATCTTCCTGATTTGGCCAGTTGCCTGGAAAAACTTCCGGAGCTGCTGGAAACACTGAACGGGCGAATAGAGCGGATGGAGGGGCAATACCGACCTGGCAAACCGTTTGTGAAGGTGAAGTTTCACGATTTCACCCAGACGACACTTGAGCAGGCAGGGATTGGTCGGGATCTGGACAGCTTCGAGCATCTGCTGACGCAGGCATTTGCCCGGGGCGGCAAGCCGGTCCGTTTGCTGGGGATTGGTGTGCGTCTGCATGATTTGCGAAAAGCACATGAGCAGTTGGAACTGTTTGCGCGCTGACTGCGCCTTATCGCGAAGCAAACAGGTTACTCGTAGGAGCTGCCGAAGGCTGCGAAGGCGTTGTGTCAGGATAAATGCTTCGCAGCCTTCGGCAGCTCCTACAGAAAAACAGAGCGTTTCAGGTCACTTTTCAGCGCCTGGATCCGCTACCAGTCGACCCGCATCCTTGGCCAGTGCTTTCAAAAATTCCTGCTGCAGTTGCGGATCGTCACGGGTCATCTCGATCAGGCTTTGTTCGAGATCGCTGGCTTCCTCTTCCAGGCCGAGATCCGAAAGGCGTTTGACCCGATAGACCCACTGACTGACTTCGTCATCTTCCAGGTCGTCATAAATAAGTCCGTGGGCTTCAATCAATTTACCGCGCAGTGTCCGACTGACCGCCAGGTCTGCGTTGGCGTGGGTATTGTCCTGCTCGTCTTCAACGCTCAGATACAGGCGCGTGACATGGCTCAGGTCCTGTTCGGCGAAGGGACTGTCCAGCAGGCTCAGGCGTAATACGCCGTTGCGATCAGTCGTGAGTTCGTGGCTCTGGGAACCCGCCTTGACCAACACCGGGCGTTCACTCCATGGGAGCGTCGAGTTTTCGATTCTTTTATCCCGCTGGACTTCGTTGATCCCGGCCAGGTTTTGTTGGGCGCGACCGTGGGACGGGGCGTTCATGAAGGGGTTCAGTCCGGCAACGCCGTAGTTGATCCAATCCTTGGTCACGCTATCCGGTAGACGGCCCAGTGCAAAGACGTTGACGACGTTTGCGCCAACACCCGCAACGACCGCCACTGCGCCGAGGGGGATCTCGTAGATTTCCCGCCATGGCTGATAGGGGGTGTATCGATCGTAAAGACGGGTTACTTCAAATTCGGTGACCTCAAAGGTCCTGTGTTCGTGAATACGCACACGTCGTTGTGGTAGCTCAAGGGTCTTGGGCTCACCAAGGTCGATCTGAACGTTGTGCGAGAGCAATTTGCGCTCGACACGTTCTTCGTGCTCGCTGCGTTGCGACAGTTGATTGGCGCAGCCGCTGACCAGGGATACGCAAAGAATCACGCAGCCTAGGTTAAGGGGGGATCGCTTGAACATGAGATCTCTTGCGAATTAAGGCAGGTGATGACTGAAACGATGGCGCTCACCTTTAGGTGAGCGCCATCAAGACTCAGCGACGAACGCGGCCCTGAATGAAGGACAGTACCTCGGCAACCGGCAAGGCCTGGGCTTCGGACTCGGTCCGGCTCTTGTATTCCAGATTGCCTTCGGCCAGACCGCGATCGCTGACCACGATGCGATGCGGGATGCCGATGAGCTCCATGTCCGCGAACTTGTTGCCCGGACTGGTTTTCTTGTCACGGTCATCGAGCAGCACTTCGTAGCCCGCAGCGGTCAGATCGGCATACAGTTTATCGGTCGCTTCGCGGACTGCTTCGGTTTCGTAACGCAGTGGTACCAGCGCTATCTGGAAGGGTGCCAGGGTGTCATTCCAGATAATGCCGTTCTCGTCACTGTTCTGCTCGATGGCAGCAGCAACCACACGGGATACGCCGATGCCGTAGCAACCCATGGACAGGTTGACCGGTTTGCCGTTTTCGCCCAGTACCTGACACTTCATGGCTTCGCTGTACTTGGTGCCCAGCTGGAAGATGTGGCCGACCTCGATACCGCGTTTGATTTCGAGGGTGCCTTTACCATCCGGGCTAGGGTCGCCAGCAACGACGTTACGCAAATCGGCGACGGCCGGAACCGGCAGGTCGCGTTCCCAGTTGACGCCGAAGTAGTGCTTGTCATCGATGTTTGCACCAATGGCAAAGTCGCTCATCAGTTCAACGGAGCGGTCGATGATGCAAGGCAGCGGTAGATTCAGCGGGCCCAGCGAGCCAGCACCGGCACCAATAGCAGCGCGCAGTTCGGCTTCGGAGGCCATGACCAGCGGGCTTGCGACCTGCTCGAGTTTGGCGGCTTTGATTTCGTTCAGTTCGTGGTCGCCACGAATGATCAGGGCAATCAGCTTGCCTTCTTCTGCGGCGTGGACCACCAGGGTCTTGATGGTCTTTTCGATCGGCAGGTTGAAGCCTTCTACCAGTTGCGCAATGGTCTTGGCATCCGGTGTATCGATCAGGCGCAGCTCTTCAGTTGCAGCGCCACGGCTGGTTTCGCGTGGGACAGCCTCGGCTTTCTCGATGTTCGCGGCGTAATCGGAGCCATCGCTGAACACGATATCGTCTTCGCCGGACTCGGCCAGTACGTGGAACTCGTGGGAGCCTGCACCACCGATCGAGCCGTTATCAGCCTCGACCGGGCGGAATTTCAGGCCCAGACGCGAGAACACATTGCAGTACGCCAGGTGCATACGGTCGTAGGTGACCTGCAGCGAGGCATGATCAGCGTGGAACGAGTAGGCGTCTTTCATGACGAACTCGCGGCCGCGCATCAAGCCGAAGCGCGGACGGATCTCGTCACGGAATTTGGTCTGGATCTGGTACAGATTGATTGGCAGCTGTTTATAGCTGTTGAGCTCATTGCGGGCCAGATCGGTGATGACTTCTTCATGGGTTGGGCCCAGGCAGAAGTCACGGTTGTGCCGGTCGGTCAGGCGCATCAGTTCAGGGCCGTACTGTTCCCAGCGGCCAGATTCCTGCCACAGCTCTGCCGGCTGAATGCCCGGCATCAATACTTCCAGTGCGCCAGCAGCGTCCATTTCTTCACGAACGATGACTTCGACCTTGCGCAATACACGCAAGCCCATGGGGAGCCAGGTGTACAGGCCGGAAGCGAGTTTGCGAATCATGCCGGCACGCAGCATCAGCTGGTGACTGACCACGACCGCATCGGAAGGGGTTTCTTTCTGTGTGGCGAGCAAAAATTGACTGGTGCGCATGGTAGGCCGTTGTCGGTTGCTGAGACTGGAAATGACTGGGCATTGTACGGGCAGTGTCTAGTCCCGTACAGGCCGTGAGGTTCTCAGGATTGCAGCGAAATCTGTTTGACCCATATATGAAAAAGCCCGGCATCAGCCGGGCTTTTCATTAAACGAGAAGCTGAGTGGCGATTACAGGACCGAGATCGGGTAGTCGACAATCAGACGGAACTCGTTAACGTCGCCTTCACCCTGATCGTCGTTGGCGCGGTGCCATGCTTGACGGATACGGAACGACAGGTCTTTGGCTGGACCCGCCTGAACAACGTATTTGGCTTCGAAGTTGGTTTCGTGGTGCTTGCCGTCTGCGCCGTAAAGCGGTGCGCCAGTGCTGGTGCGGTATGCAGAGTTGGCGGAGAGGTTGGTGCCGTCGATGTCATAACCTTTGATGTAGCGGGTCATGAAGCTCAGGCCTGGCACGCCATACGGAGACATGTTCAGGTCGTAGCGAGCTTGCCAGGATTTTTCGCCAGGGCCGTTGAAGTCGGAGTACTGGATCGAGTTATTCAGGAAAATCGAGTCGCCGCCCTTGTTGTTGTCGCCGATGCCGATGTAATCGAATGGCGTATCACCATTGATCTTCTGGAAAGCAAGGGTCACGGTGTGAGCCGCTGCGAACGAGTAGGCAACAGAGCCAGAGAATGCGGTGTTGCTGATGTCGCCAGCTTTCGCGCTACCGGCGTCGGTGGTGCGATAGATGTTGGCATCAAAAGCCAGGGACTGGGAATCGGTCAGCGGCAACGCGTAGTTCACGTTGGCGTAGTACTGGTTCCAGATGTCTTCCAGTTTGGCGCCGTACAACGCGACACCGAGATTGTCAGTGATGGCGTATTTGCCGCCTACGAAGTCAGCGGTTTTCGCTTCAACGCCTGAGTAGTTTGCGAAGATACCGCCGCTGTGGCTGGTATCGTCCTGGCTGGTGCCAGAGTAGAAGTGACCTGCTTCAACATCAAGACCGGCAATTTCGCTGCTTTGCAGGCTGATACCGCTAGCGGTTTGTGGCAGCAAGCGGGAACCGCCAACTGCGAACACTGGGCTGGTCGGCTGCATGTCGCCCACTTTCAGCTCGGTTTTCGAAACGCGGAACTTAACGGCGCCACCGGCTTTGCCGAAGCTGTCTTCGTTTTCTTCCTGGCTGTTGGTCACCAGGTTGCCCGAGCCGGAGTATTTGTCCGAACCGTCCAGCTTAAGGCCGAAATAGCCAAAGGCTTCAACGCCGACACCGATTGTGCCTTGCGTGTAACCCGTACTGAAGTTACCCCAGAAACCTTGGGTCCAGTCTTTGTCGTCAACGTTGGTGTTTTTTTTGTCGCGGTTGAAATAATAGTTGCGAGCCTTCAGATCCAGCGTGCTGCCCTCAATGAAACCCTTGGCATCGGCCTGGTCACTGACGAACGGTGCTGCCGTTGCCAATTGAGTACTGGCGGCAGTAACGGCCAGTGCGATTGCGCTCCACTTCATCACTCTCATCGTGACTTGCTCCTTTGGTTTTTAAGAGAAGAGTACTGCCGTCCACCTGTTTTTTTATCTGGACGGCTCTTTCTTTTTGTGTCGGCGAAATCTATATCACGCTGACATGGGTGGCGATAGTTACAGACCTGACCTTGCAAAATCTTTACGGCGTTGTCGCAAACGATTACTGCTGTGTCGTAAATACATAGTTTTCATGCAACTACTGCTGTACTTCGAATGCATGAGCATAGAGTTAAAAAGTCTATGCACTACGTCTGTTTCCTCCATGGAACGCCTCTTCGCATCTTGCCTGATTGCTGTTTTTTCTTCTGATCCGCCAGAAGTGAATGCAACCTTGCTCAGTAACATAGCAACAACCGTGCACAAAGCTTAGCGGAATGAGAAAAAAATGTGAAAAAATTAGCATTCACCTTCGAAATGCTCTCTAACATGCTGAATTTGAACATAAAAAATAAAATTATTTTTTTGAGGTTGCGAGCTCTTGCCGTCCTGACCGAGGGCTTGGTCGTCGGTCGCGTTACCTGTGAAGGTGCAATTTGAGTAGCCCAGGCGTTAACGGTGGGTTTGTGGGTGCGAGGTGGGTCGTTTTGGTGCGTTGGCAGTTCCTCGTGCATTACGGTGGGCCTTGGGCGCGGCTGGTAAATAAGGTGTAGCGTCGGTTCGTTTCATTTATATGACGTATTGCTTTTTTGGGGGCTCCAGTGCGGTGTTATCGGTTGCATATCTGTAGGGATATGTAACAGGTGTCATAATGATGGCTCGTGAAGTGTTGTGCATGAATGGGGCGTCAGGAACGTCGACCGATGCTTAATGGTGCGCGGTCGCCGGGCGCAAGCTCGGGGGAGGGCGCGCGAATCATCACGCAGTAAACCGGTCACAAGAAGGTAAACCCGTGAAGTTGTGGTTGTTCCCGAGTATCCTGCCAGGTAGTGCGCGACGGTATTAAAAATACAAGTCTGTGCAAATGCTCACCTGTAGACCAGGAGTTATATCGTGTTCGTTCTGGATTCACGCTTGCAAGAAGATGCATTGGTCATTGGCGATTTCCCGTTGTGCCGGCTGCTCTTGTCCAATGATTCAAATTACCCCTGGTTCATTCTGGTGCCGCGACGCCCTGATATTTCCGAAGTTTTCCAGCTGGATGCCAGCGATCAGTTGCAGTTGTGGACAGAGACTACTGCCTTCTCTGAACTGCTCAAGGAGCTGTTCAACGCTGATAAGCTCAACGTGGCCGCCCTCGGTAATGTCGTCAGCCAGCTTCACATGCATGTCATCGTGCGGCGAAAAACCGACATCGCGTGGCCGGCGCCGGTGTGGGGCAAGCATCCTGCTCAGCCTTATAACGCTCAGGAGTTCTCGCTGATCAGGGATGATCTGCGAAAGGTGCTGGTCAGCAATTTCACCTTTGCGGAGCAGTCATCATGACTCTTGAAGCACGAGTAACCGATCTGGAGAGTCGACTGGCTTTTCAGGACGATACGATTCAGGCGCTTAATGACGTACTTGTTACCCAGCAGCGGGCACTGGACCGCTTGCAGCAGCAGATGGCAGCCATGCTCAAGCGTCAGGAAGAGATGGGCAGTCAATTCGAAATCTTCGGCGAGGACGCGCCGCCGCCACATTATTGAGTTTCATGTGGCATAAAAAAACGGCCTTCTATTTATATAGAAGGCCGTTTTTTGTACTGCGGTAAAATCAGCGGCGTGGCAAGGCGGCAATCACATCCTCTGCCTGAAGCCCCTTGTCGCGATTCATGACCGAAAATTCTACGCGTTGACCTTCGACCAACACTCGGTGGCCTTCGCCACGAATGGCCCGGAAATGCACGAATATATCGTCGCCGGAGTCGCGCGAAATAAAGCCGAAGCCTTTGGACGTGTTAAACCACTTTACGGTACCTGTATCGCGGTTGGTCATGTCGTGGCTTTGCGCAACGGGTGAAGGAGAGGACCGGTAAAAACTGACGGCCAGGTGCAGGGCAACCGCTATGAGGGCGGCGCTGAGCGCTGCGATGATGGCTGGCTGACCAGCAATGGTTTCCAGCGGTACAAGCAAGGTCAGGATTTGAAGAACAACAGCAAGGACAAGTAGTGCGCTGACCAGATTTTGCAGGTGATGACGTGGTCCTCTGTTCCAGTAGGGGATCACGGGTGCCAGGACAAGATTCAGCAAGCCGAAGAATGCCAGATAAAGCGCATCGGGTTGCAATAGAGAAGACAATGCTTCGCTACGCAGGCTGGGGATAAAGGAAAGCAGCAGGGCTGCGGCTCCCGTTAGCAGGTGGACTATTTTCAACATTTCGATAACTCACATTAAGATGGATCACAAGGAAATAGCTGAAGGCACCCGGTACGCTTCTAGAAAAGTGAAGGCGTGAGGCACGAGTGATCTTTCAGCCTATGCACAGCAGCCCGATCAGTCAGATGCCGAGACACGCGGTGTATTTAACAGCAAAGCTCAGGGCTACTCAAATCAACAGCTTGCGTTACATCGCACACAGACAGCCCTGAGCGACACAAAGCGACGGGCGGTGTCAGTCGTTCTCATTTGGTGCCCCGGCCTCTCCCGGCCGGAGCGCAGGTATTTGCACTACAGGGCTGCGTCTCGTCTCCTGTCTTGGTACAGTGGCTGCTGTACCTGCTGGATTAAAATCACCAATTGAAAGGGGAAATACATGGCAATCGATATCGGTATCAGCGAAGAGAATCGCAAGTCAATCGTCGATGGTCTTTCTCATTTGCTCGCAGATACTTACGTTCTTTATCTGAAGACTCATAACTTTCACTGGAACGTCAGTGGGCCGATGTTTCGTACGCTGCATCTGATGTTCGAAGAGCAGTACAACGAGTTGGCCCTGGCGGTTGATTCCATTGCCGAACGTATTCGTGCGCTGGGCTTCCCGGCTCCGGGCACTTATACAACATATGCCCGTCTTTCTTCGATCAAAGAAGAAGAGGGGGTGCCGGGTGCTGAAGATATGATCAGAAGTCTGGTGCAAGGACAAGAGGCCGTAGTACGCACTGCGCGTAGTCTTTTTCCTCTTCTGGATAAGGTTAGTGATGAGCCGACTGCAGACCTGCTGACTCAGAGAATGCAGGTTCATGAAAAAACGGCGTGGATGCTTCGCTCCATGCTTGAAACAAAGTAATAGATCAGGCGAGTGGCGCATGGCGCCGCTCGCCTGTCTCACCCTCGCAGGCTGATGTTCCCGTTTTTACTGCTTCGTTAACGATTGTGATGCGTTTGTCATCCGAAATGCCTGAATTCTTGAAAGTGCTATAACTATTTATTGCTCTTGCGTAAAGTTCGTGTCTTCTCGTCGAAGTTATTCATTATTCCTCTGTGGTTTGTAGTGATGTCCTACATGCTTTAAGTATTAATGCGGCTGGTTATCAACACATAAATCGGGCCTGATAGGCAGGCATTTATTTATATTTAAATGTTTCTCAAGGAACCCGAATTTATTGTTTAGAGGAAGCCGTTATGGTTCGAGAGGTCGAATGCGACGTAAAAGACCTGAAGCGTCACGCGAAAATTTGTAATGATCCGTTTGTCGAAGATTTCAACATGGCTCTGGCTCAGCCGCACTCCAAGTCAGTACGGCTTAATGGCCTGGCAACCTGTTTGCGACTTGAAAATGTTTACTGGAATATCCTCTCAACCATAGCCAGATCCAACAACTGTTCTGTCAATGCGGTGCTTTCTTATATCGACAGAGAAGTGCATTTGCGCTACGGCGGGGTGAAAAACTTCAGCGGTCTCATCAGGGTCGTCTGTGTTGCCCATCTGCTAAAAGGTGACAGCATGGATCTGAAGCAGGCATAACGCCGCAGGTATCTCCAATTTTCTGCGGGCTCGCTTTTTTTTGGCGGGCCTGCCTTGAAGCTTGCTCTGGTGGTTGCGGTGCCCGGTGCTGCCAGTCGTAGCGAGGTTATCTTGATCTGTTCGGTTTACGCGGCTGCACGGTCGTGATTAACGCTATATAATCCTCGGCCTTGCTAGAAACGGGCACGTCTGCGCCTGCAGTGCGCAGCGACGGGCCGATGGCTTGAACGCGTGCCTGGGCTCTTGCACTATTGAGCGCAAGCCAAGAGCGAAAGCTCCACCGAATTTCGAATTACGAGAAGTGAACAGACCATCATGATGCGCAGCCATTATTGCGGCCAATTGAACGAGAGCCTGGAAGGTCAGGAAATTACACTTTGCGGATGGGTCCACCGCCGTCGCGACCACGGGGGTGTGATTTTCCTCGATATTCGTGATCGTGAAGGTATGGCTCAGGTGGTGTTTGACCCTGATCGTGCGGACACCTTTGCTGCTGCAGACCGCGTTCGTAGCGAATACGTCGTCAAGCTCACCGGTAAGGTGCGTGCTCGTCCGGCGGGTGCCGTAAACACCAACATGGCATCCGGCGCCATCGAAGTGCTCGGTTATGAACTGGAAGTACTGAACGAGTCGGAAACTCCGCCGTTCCCGCTCAACGAATATTCCGATGTGGGCGAAGAAACCCGCCTGCGCTATCGCTTCATTGACCTGCGTCGTCCGGAAATGGCCGAGAAGCTGCGTCTGCGTTCGCGCATCACTACCAGCATTCGTCGCTATCTGGATGACAACGGCTTTCTCGACGTTGAGACGCCAATCCTGACGCGTGCTACCCCGGAAGGCGCTCGCGACTATCTGGTACCTAGCCGCACACACCCAGGCAGCTTCTTTGCCCTGCCGCAATCCCCGCAGTTGTTCAAGCAGCTGCTGATGGTTGCCGGTTTTGACCGTTACTACCAGATCGCCAAATGCTTCCGCGACGAAGACCTGCGAGCCGACCGTCAGCCTGAATTCACCCAGATCGACATCGAAACGAGCTTCCTTAATGAAGAAGACATCATCGGCCTGACCGAGAAGATGATTCGTCAGTTGTTCAAGGAAGTACTGGATCTGGAGTTCGGTGATTTCCCGCACATGACTTTCGAAGAAGCCATGCGCCGCTACGGTTCAGACAAGCCAGACCTGCGTAACCCGCTGGAGCTGGTTGACGTTGCCGACCAACTCAAAGAAGTTGATTTCAAGGTGTTCAGCGGTCCGGCCAACGATCCGAAATGCCGTATTGCCGCGCTGCGAGTTCCGGGCGGGGCGAGCATTCCGCGCAAGCAGATCGACGATTACACCAAGTTCGTCAGCATCTACGGTGCCAAAGGCCTGGCGTACATCAAGGTCAACGAGCGCGCTGCGGGTGTTGAAGGCTTGCAGTCGCCAATCGTGAAGAACATCCCGGAAGCCAACCTCAACGTGATCCTGGATCGTGTTGGCGCGGTGGATGGCGATATCGTGTTCTTCGGCGCGGACAAAGCCAAGATCGTCAGCGAGGCCCTGGGCGCGCTGCGCATCAAGGTCGGCAACGACTTCAAGCTGCACACCTGCGAGTGGGCGCCGATGTGGGTTGTTGACTTCCCGATGTTCGAAGAGAACGACGACGGCAGCTTTACTGCATTGCACCACCCGTTCACCGCGCCGAAGTGCACTCCGGAAGAACTGGAGGCCAACCCGGCAACCGCTCTGTCCCGTGCCTACGACATGGTACTCAACGGCACCGAGCTGGGTGGCGGTTCGATCCGTATCCATCGCAAGGAAATGCAACAGGCGGTGTTCCGTCTGCTGGGTATCGCTGAAGACGAGCAGCAGGAGAAGTTCGGCTTCCTGCTCGACGCCCTGAAGTACGGCGCACCACCGCACGGTGGTCTGGCGTTCGGTCTGGATCGTCTGGTCATGCTGATGACCGGCGCCCAGTCTATTCGTGAAGTGATCGCCTTCCCGAAAACCCAGAGCGCTGCTGACGTCATGACCCAGGCACCTGGCGTTGTGGATGCCAAGGCCTTGCGTGAACTGCACATCCGCTTGCGTGAACAGCCAAAGGCTGAGTAACGCTCGCAGGGGCGCGTTCCTCCATCTGGTGGGAGCGCGTTCCGCATGGCTGTACCCCTGATCAAGTAAATCCTTTTGCCGGTCTATCGATGGGCGAAAGGCGAAGGTGTTTGAAAAAGAATCTGGAGCGAGATATGGCAGGTCATTCTAAGTGGGCGAACATCAAGCACCGCAAAGAGCGTCAGGATGCCAAGAAGGGCAAGATTTTTACCAAGTGGATCCGTGAACTGACTGTTGCGGCCCGTCAGGGCGGTGGCGATCCCGGCTCCAACCCACGTCTGCGTCTGGCGCTGGACAAGGCCCTTGGTGCAAACATGACCCGTGACACCATTGACCGCGCGGTGGCTCGTGGCACCGGTGCAGCAGATGGTGACGATGTCGAAGAGCTCGGCTACGAAGGCTACGGCCCGGGTGGCGTTGCGATCATGGTTGAGACCATGACTGACAACCGTAATCGCACTGCGGCAGCCGTGCGTCATGCGTTCACCAAGTGTGGCGGCAACTTGGGTACAGATGGTTCTGTCGCGTACCTGTTTGATCGTAAAGGTCAGATCTCGTTTGCGGCCGGTGTTGATGAAGACTCTCTGACCGAAGCTGCAATGGAAGCTGACGCCGATGATATCGTCACCAATGACGACGGTAGCATTGATGTCTTTACCTCGTTTTCCAGTTTTTACGCGGTTCGCAATGTTATTGAAGCTGCTGGCTTCAACGCTACGGACGCTGAAATCGTGATGTTGCCGACGACCAGCGCGGTACTTGATCTGGAAACAGCAGAAAAGGTGCTCAAGCTGATCGACATGCTCGAAGACCTGGATGACGTACAGAACGTCTATTCCAATGCGGAAATTCCGGACGAAGTCATGGAACAGTTGGGCTGACAGATTTCTGCAGGACAAAAGGGGCCGGAGGCCGGTGGCGATGTACTGACATCGCTATCGGCCTTCGGCTTCTGCCTTTATGCTGCGATCTTCGCTGAGTATCACCTCTCAAGCTGCAGGCTTTATGACTCTTATTCTTGGTATAGACCCCGGCTCCCGAATCACTGGTTATGGCGTGGTAAGAGATACCGGGCGTGGCTGTGTTTACGTGGCGTCGGGCTGTATTCGCACCGGCAGTGGCGAGCTGCATGAGCGCTTGCAGATTGTGTTTCGCGGGGTGAGGGAAGTCATTCAGACCTACGGTCCCGTGACCATGGGCATTGAAAAGGTTTTTATGGCGCGTAACGCTGACTCGGCCTTGAAGCTGGGCCAGGCACGAGGCGCTGCGATTGTTGCGGGGGCCGAAGAGGGGCTGGAGATTGCCGAGTATTCGGCGACTCAGGTCAAGCAAGCTGTCGCTGGCACCGGGGGGGCGAATAAAGAGCAAGTGATGATGATGGTCATGCATTTGCTCAAGTTGACCCAGAAGCCGCAAATCGACGCTTCGGATGCCCTGGCGATCGCCCTGTGCCATGCGCACACGCGTTCAAGCCTGATTCCTCACGGCCTGAACACGGCTCGCAGTCGCGGTGGTCGCCTGCGTCTCTAATGCTTGCGATAGTGGGGCTGTGTCTCTGTTAGCATCATCTGCTTTAACATTTCTGCTTGCAGGCTGTGTCATGCCTGCAATGATTGCGAACACTGTTTCGCGTTGGTCACGTGGTCTGGCCGACAATACGAAAGGATTTGATACGTGATTGGACGCTTACGCGGCTTTTTGGCTGAGAAACAGCCGCCGCATCTGGTGCTTGATGTGAACGGTGTCGGTTATGAGATCGAGGTCCCCATGACCACGCTCTACCGCTTGCCGCATGTCGGCGAGCCGGTGACGCTGCATACTCACCTTGTGGTCCGCGAGGATGCACACCTGCTGTATGGTTTTTATGAAAAGCGTGAGCGCGAGCTGTTTCGGGAGTTGATACGCCTGAATGGTGTGGGGCCGAAACTGGCGCTGGCCTTGATGTCTGGTCTGGAAGTCGATGAGTTGGTACGTTGCGTTCAGGCTCAGGACACTTCTGCTTTGACCCGTATTCCGGGCGTAGGTAAAAAGACTGCCGAGCGCCTGCTCGTTGAGCTGAAGGACCGCTTCAAGGCCTGGGAAACCTTGCCTGGGACTTTTGCGCTGGTGTCCAGCGGGCCAAATGCGCCGGAGCCTGTCGCGACAGCTGAGAACGATGCGGTCAGCGCGCTTATTTCCCTGGGCTACAAGCCTCAGGAAGCGAGCAAAGCGGTTTCCGCTATCAAGGAAAAAGACTTGAGCAGCGCAGATTTGATTCGACGTGCCTTGAAGGGAATGGCTTAAGTGATTGATGCTGACCGCCTGATAACCGCCAGTGGCGGCCGTGATCGTGATGAACAGATTGATCGCGCGATTCGTCCACTAAGCCTTGCCGACTATATTGGTCAGCCGACGGTGCGCGAGCAGATGGAGTTGTTTATCCAGGCCGCGCGCGGACGTAACGAAGCGCTCGACCACACGCTGATCTTCGGCCCGCCCGGTTTGGGCAAGACCACATTGGCCAATATCATTGCCCAGGAAATGTCGGTTTCAATCAAGAGCACGTCAGGCCCTGTACTGGAGCGGCCAGGCGATCTTGCGGCGATTCTGACCAATCTTGAACCTAACGATGTTCTCTTCATCGACGAGATTCACCGGCTGTCGCCTATCGTTGAAGAAGTCCTTTACCCGGCGATGGAGGATTTCCAGCTCGATATCATGATCGGTGAAGGGCCTGCGGCTCGCTCGATCAAGCTTGATCTGCCGCCGTTTACCCTGGTTGGTGCAACCACCCGGGCAGGCATGCTGACGAATCCGTTGCGTGACCGTTTCGGTATCGTGCAGCGTCTGGAGTTCTACGGCATCTCGGATCTGGCAACTATCGTGTCCCGCTCCGCAGGTATTCTGGGGCTGCCCATTGAACCGGAGGGTGCATTTGAGATTGCTCGCCGGGCGCGTGGCACGCCGCGGATCGCCAATCGCCTGTTGCGCAGGGTGAGGGATTTTGCCGAAGTACGCGGTAAAGGCGAGATTACCAAGCCTATCGCTGATCTGGCGCTCAATCTGCTCGATGTCGACGAGCGCGGCTTCGATCATCAAGACCGGCGTTTGCTGTTGACCATGATCGAAAAGTTTGACGGCGGTCCTGTGGGTGTCGACAGTCTGGCTGCTGCGATCAGCGAAGAACGCCATACCATTGAAGACGTGCTGGAGCCCTATTTAATCCAGCAAGGCTATATCATGCGCACACCACGTGGACGGGTCGTGACCCGGCATGCCTATTTGCACTTCGGTCTGAACATTCCTTCCCGAATGGGGGAGATGCCAGGTGCCGAACAATTTGTTGCAGATGAAGACATTTAAAAAAGCGCAAAACACTGATTTATTCGGGGTTTGCGCGGTCAGACTGGCAGCTGCGTCAGGTCGACACGAAATAACCGGTAAAACGTTGAAAAACAGTTGCCGTGGCGGATTGGCAACCTGAGGAGTAAGCACTAGAGTATGCGCGCGCAAAACGGGGTTCAGTCGTTCGCACATCGTTGTCGCGTTTATTACGAGGACACCGATGCAGGCGGCATCGTCTACTACGTCAATTATCTGAAATTTATGGAGCGGGCTCGTACCGAGCGGCTGCGGGATTTGGGGTTCGCCCAATCCTCAATGGCGAAGGAAGGTCTGTTGTTTGTTGTGCATTCCAGCGAGGCTCGTTATCACAAGCCGGCGCGACTGGATGACGAACTGCTGGTCAGCGCTGAAGTAATCGAATTGAACCGTGTCAGCCTGCGCTTCAAACAAGAGGTCAGGCGGGCTGCGGATGCAACGCTGCTCTGTGAGGGGCAGTTTTTGGTGGCGTGTGTAAACGCCGATAGTTTGAAACCCCGGGCCATTCCCGAAGCTTTGCGTACGGCCTTTGCCGACCAGAGCGGCGCGGGCACACATACAGAGCAGGAGAGCAAGCGTGGAAGCTAACGTCGTCGACCATTCCTCCATGTGGAGTTTGGTCAGTAATGCCAGCATTGTCGTTCAGTTAGTCATGCTGATCCTGGTGGCTGCTTCAGTCGCCTCGTGGGTCATGATTTTTCAGCGCGGCAATATGCTGCGCGCCGGACGCCGGGCACTGGATAGCTTCGAGGAGCGTTTCTGGTCCGGTATCGATCTGTCCAAGCTGTATCGTCAGGCGGGCAGCAATCCGGATCCGGACTCAGGCGTTGAGCAGATTTTCCGTGCTGGCTTCAAGGAATTCTCCCGTCTGCGTCAGCAGGCTGGCGTGGACCCTGATGCTGTGATGGAAGGTGTAGCCCGTGCCATGCGCGTAGCTATTTCCCGCGAAGAAGAAAAACTGGAAGCGGGTCTGCCGTTCCTAGCAACCGTCGGTTCCACCAGCCCGTACATCGGGCTGTTCGGTACCGTATGGGGGATCATGAACTCCTTCCGCGGTCTGGCCACAGCACAACAGGCGACACTCGCCACTGTTGCGCCCGGTATTGCCGAAGCACTGATCGCAACAGCCATTGGCCTGTTCGCGGCGATCCCTGCAGTAATCGCTTACAACCGTTTCGCCGCTCGCAGCGAGACCTTGATCAGCCGTTACTACACCTTCGCCGATGAGTTCCAGGCCATCCTGCACCGTAAAGTGCACACCAGCGAAGAGTGAGCAGGTAATTCCCAATGGCTTTAATCGCTCGAGATCGCCGCAGAAAACGCAAGCCGGTCGCCGAAATGAACGTAGTGCCTTACATCGACGTGATGTTGGTGCTGCTGGTCATTTTTATGGTCACCGCTCCCATGATCAATCAGGGCGTGAAAGTGGATTTGCCCAAAGTCTCCAGCGAGGCTTTGCCGCAAGACAACAACAATCAGGTCCTGACCATTTCGATCAAGGCTGACAAGACCTACTACTGGAATCTTGGCAGCGAAGTCGACACCGACAAGCAGATGGACAAGGCAATGACCTTGCCGCAGTTGACCTCTGCCGTGACCAAAATCGTTGCCGCTGGCCGTGAAGCTGGCAAGCAGACGCAGGTTTTCATTCGTGGCGACAAAACCGTTGATTACGGTTCGGTCATGGGCACCATGGGTGGGCTGCAGAAAGCCGGGGTCGGGAATGTCGGCTTGATTACTGAGGCCCCCTGATGCAGCCAATTCGAGAGCCGTCCGCCTCGGAGAATTATTTCTGGCCTAGTGTCTGGGCCGTGGCGTTGCACGTCCTGATTTTTGGTTTGCTGTTTGTCAGCTTTGCCATGACTCCGGAATTGCCCGAATCCAAGCCTATCGTGCAGGCCACCCTGTACCAGCTCAAATCCAAGAGTCAGGCGACGACCCAGACCAACCAGAAAATTGCTGGCGAGGCGAAGAAGACCGCTGCTCGACAAACCGAAGTCGAGCAGTTGGAACAGAAGAAAGTCGAGCAGGAAAAGCAGGAAGCTGTAAAAGCTGCGGAACAAAAGAAAGAAGAGGCTGCTCAAAAAGCGGAAGAACAGAAGGCTGAAGAAGCAGCGCAGAAAGCGGCCGAGGCAAAAAAGGCCGACGAAGCGAAGAAAGCTGATGAAGCCAAGAAGGCTGATGCCAAAAAAGCTGAAGAAAAACAGCTGGCCGATATAGCCAAGAAAAAAGCTGAAGACGACGCCAAGAAAAAGGCCGAGGAAGACGCCAAGAAAGCTGCAGCCGAGGAAGCCAAGAAGCAGGCTGCCGACGATGCGAAGAAAAAAGCGGCTGAGGATGCCAAGAAAAAGGCTGCCGAAGACGCTAAAAAGAAAGCAGCTGACGACGCGAAGAAGAAAGCCACTGCCGATGCTGCCAAGAAGGCGCAGGAAGCAGCGCGCAAATCTGCTGAAGACAAAAAGGCTCAGGCCTTGGCTGACCTGCTTTCCGATAAACCGGAACGGCAACAGGCGTTGGCGGATGAGCAGGGTGACGAAGTCGCGGGTAGTTTCGACGATCTGATTCGTGTTCGTGCCTCCGAGGGCTGGAGTCGACCACCATCAGCACGTAACAACATGTCCGTTACGCTGCAGATTGGTATGTTGCCGGACGGCACTATTGCCTCGGTATCGGTTGCCAAATCCAGCGGAGACGGGCCGTTTGACAGTTCAGCAGTCGCAGCAGTCAAGAACATTGGCCGCTTGACAGAAATGCAGGGTATGAAGGCCGCGGACTTCGCTCCCTATCGTTCATTCAAGATGACATTTACACCTGGAGATCTAGCCTTGTGATCAAGCTTTTTCGAGGACTACTAGTAGTCGTTCTCTGTTGTGCGGCCGGCATGGTCAGTGCAGAAGAGAAGAACATTCTGGTCACCAGCGGCAGTGACCGTGCAACGCCTATTGCTGTTGTGCCTTTTGGCTGGCAGGGCGGCAACGTGTTGCCAGAGGACATGTCGGAAATCATCGGCAATGACCTGCGCAATTCGGGCTACTACGCCCCGATCGCGCGTCAGAACATGATCAGCCAGCCAAGCCAGGCCAGCGAAGTCATCTTCCGTGACTGGAAAGCACTGGGTGCGCAATACGTGATGGTCGGTAATATCGTTCCTGCAGGCGGTCGTCTGCAGGTGCAATATGCACTGTTCAACGTGGCGACCGAGCAGCAGGTACTGACCGGCAACGTGTCGGGTACTACTGATCAATTGCGCGACATGTCGCACTACATTGCGGATCAGTCGTTCGAGAAACTGACCGGCATCAAGGGCGCTTTCTCCACCCGTATGCTGTACGTGACTGCCGAGCGCTTCTCCGAGAACAACACCCGCTTCACGTTGCAGCGTTCGGACTACGACGGTGCTCGTGCAGTGACCCTGTTGCAATCTCGTGAGCCGATCCTGTCGCCGCGCTTCGCACCCGATGGCAAGCGTATTGCCTATGTATCGTTTGAGCAGAAGCGTCCGCGCATCTTCGTTCAGCACATCGATACCGGTCGCCGCGAGCAGATCACCAACTTTGAAGGCCTGAATGGCGCGCCTGCCTGGTCACCTGATGGCACCAAGCTGGCTTTCGTGTTGTCGAAGGACGGTAACCCGGAAGTTTATGTGATGAATCTGGCTTCGCGTCAGTTGAGTCGCGTAACGAACGATTCGTCTATTGATACCGAACCGTTCTTCGGTAAAGATGGCTCGACGCTTTACTTCACGTCGGACCGTGGCGGCAAGCCGCAGATTTACAAAACAAATATCAATGGTGGTGGTGCTGAACGTGTAACTTTCGTCGGCAACTACAACGCCAACCCGAAATTGTCAGCCGATGAAAAGACGCTGGTAATGATTCACCGGCAGGACGGCTTCACTAATTTCAAGGTTGCTGTTCAGGATTTGGCGCGCGGAAGTGTAAAAATCCTCACAGATAGCAACCTTGATGAGTCGCCTACTGTTGCGCCCAACGGCACCATGGTAATCTACGCCACCCGCCAGCAGGGCCGGGGAGTCTTGATGCTCGTGTCCATTAATGGACGCGTAAGGCTCCCGCTTCCTACCGCTCAAGGCGAAGTCAGAGAACCGTCCTGGTCCCCTTACCTGAACTGACGCGGCGCTACACAAAAAGATTTGCTTAACACACTGGGGTTCATTAGGAGTTTCACGATGGAAATGCTGAAGTTTGGTAAATTTGCTGCGCTGGCTCTGGCCATGGCTGTAGCTGTAGGTTGCTCTTCCAAAGGCGGCGACAACGCTGGCGAAGGCGCTGTTGATCCTAACGCTGGTTACGGCGCAAACACTGGTGCCGTTGATGGCAGCCTGAGCGAAGAAGCTGCTCTGCGCGCAATCACCACCTTCTACTTCGAATACGACAGTTCGGACCTGAAACCAGAAGCCCTGCGCGCTCTGGACGTACACGCCAAGGACCTGAAAGCCAACGGCGCTCGCGTAGTTCTGGAAGGCAACACCGACGAACGTGGTACTCGTGAGTACAACATGGCACTGGGCGAGCGTCGTGCGAAAGCCGTTCAACGCTACCTGGTTCTGCAAGGTGTTTCCCCAGCTCAGCTGGAACTGGTTTCCTACGGCGAAGAGCGTCCAGTTGCTACCGGCAACGACGAGCAGTCCTGGGCTCAAAACCGTCGCGTCGAACTGCGTAAGTAATTTGACATGCGAACGTGCCGACGTGCTCTAACCGTTTTGGCCCTCACCCTTCCACTTGCTGCGTGGGGTGCGGTTCCTGTGGTCGATAACAATTCTGGCTCTGGCAGCAGCAGTTATCCGCCAGCTGGTTATGGCACGTCTGGCGCCTATGCCGGGGGAGGGGTTACGGCCCAACCCTCGGCACAAGGTCAGCTGTTCATGCAGTTGCAACAGATGCAGGACGAAATCGCGCGGTTGCGCGGTATGGTCGAGGTCCAGCAAAACGATATCCAGCGCATGAAGCAAGAAGCGCTTGAGCGATATCAGGATCTGGATTCACGCATAGGAGCAGGCGGCGCAGCCGCAGCGGCTTCCAATAATTCTCAACCGGCTGGTGGCGATATCAACGCCAGCGGGACTCCAGCAGCACCGGCCGCGCAAGCGCCGTCTGCTGGTACTGAACCCCCGGATCCTGCGAAGGAGAAGCTTTATTACGAAGCAGCCTTCGACCTGATCAAAGCCAAGGATTTCGACAAAGCCAGCCAGGCTTTCGGCGCTTTCCTTCGCAAATACCCAAACAGCACCTACGCGGGCAACGCCCAGTATTGGCTGGGTGAGGTGAATCTGGCCAAAGGTGATCTGCAAGGCGCGGGTCAGGCTTTTGCCAAGGTCAGCCAGCTTTATCCAAAACACGCCAAAGTGCCTGATTCGCTGTACAAGCTTGCTGATGTCGAGCGCCGCCTCGGTAATACCGACAAGGTGAAAGGCATTTTGCAGCAGGTTGTAGCGCAATATCCGGGCACCTCAGCCGCTCAGCTGGCACAACGGGATCTTCAGCGCCTTTAAGGTTCTGACCCGAAATTCAAGAAAGCCGCGCTTGTCGCGGCTTTTTTCGTTAGAATTCGGCACCCGATTTTTCGGTACTTTTAAATACGCTTCTCTGGATTCTGCGATTGCAGGGTGCTTTGAAGTGCCTGACGGAGGCGGACGGCCTGTTTAGCTGTTACGCCCGTGGCCCATATGCAAGAAACGTTACGCATCACCGAAGTCTTTTACTCGTTGCAGGGTGAGACTCGCACAGCGGGCTTGCCCACTGTTTTTGTCCGGCTGACGGGCTGTCCGCTTCGTTGCCAGTATTGCGACAGCGCCTACGCGTTCACTGGCGGCACGATTCAGACCCTGGACGACATCCTCGGCCAAGTGGCTGATTATCGCCCGCGCTACGTCTGTGTGACTGGCGGCGAGCCGCTGGCTCAGCCCAATGCCATCCCGTTGCTCAAGCGTCTCTGTGATGCGGGCTATGAGGTGTCGCTGGAGACCAGCGGTGCGCTGGATATTTCGGCGGTCGATCCGCGCGTCAGCCGCGTTGTGGACCTGAAAACGCCAGGTTCCATGGAAGTCACCCGCAACCGCTACGAGAATATCGAGCTGTTGACGCCTAACGATCAGGTCAAGTTTGTGCTTTGCTCCCGCGAAGACTACGACTGGGCGGTCTCCAAGCTTATTCAGTACGGTCTGGAGCGTCGCGTCGGTGAGGTGTTGTTTTCGCCTAGCCATCACCAACTGAATGCCCGAGACCTGGCGGACTGGATCGTCGCCGACAACCTGCCTGTACGCCTGCAAATGCAGCTGCATAAATTTCTCTGGAACGATGAACCAGGGCGCTGAGATGAGTGAACCAACCATGACTGAAAAAAGAGCGGTAATCCTCCTGTCTGGCGGCCTCGACTCGGCCACTGTCGTCGCGATGGCGCGTGAGCAGGGCTACACCTGTTACACCATGAGTTTTGATTATGGCCAGCGTCATCGCGCCGAACTCGATGCGGCAGCGCGTGTTGCGCGCGATCTGGGCGTGATTGAGCACAAGGTCATTGGCCTGAATCTCAATGGCATTGGTGGCTCGGCGCTGACCGATGATTCCATTGCTGTTCCTGAAACTCCGGGCGAAGGCATTCCGGTGACTTATGTGCCCGCGCGCAACACGGTATTTCTGTCGCTGGCTTTGGGCTGGGCAGAAGTGCTCGGTGCGCGTGACATCTTCATCGGCGTCAATGCGGTGGACTATTCGGGATACCCGGATTGCCGACCAGAATTCATCGAGTCGTTCGAGCGCATGGCCAACCTCGCCACCAAGGCCGGTGTAGAAGGGCAGGGATTCACTATTCAAGCGCCGCTGCAGAATCTGAGCAAGGCCGATATCGTCAAGGCAGGCGTGCGTCTGGGCGTTGATTACGGCCTTACCGTTTCCTGCTATCAGGCCGACGATCAGGGCCGTGCATGCCGCAAATGCGACAGCTGTCGCTTGCGCGCAGAAGGCTTTGCAGCCGCCGGAATCAGCGACCCAACACGATATTTTTAAAATAATTGAAATTAGGTGTTGAATTACTCATATAAATCAGTAATATACGCGCCACGCAACAGAGGGTCGTTAGCTCAGTTGGTAGAGCAGTTGGCTTTTAACCAATTGGTCGTAGGTTCGAATCCCACACGACCCACCATTTTTTGCAGTTTTAAAAATCCGAAAGGCCCACGAAAGTGAGGATTTTCGGGTTTTTTTTTGCGTTGAAGAAACTCATGATCCTGACGCAACGGACAGGTCAGGTGAGCTCTGACCTGAATCCTGTTGATATGGACAGCATTGAAGACAGGGAAGCAGCAAATGTCACTCAGAGTCATGGTTGTTGGTGGTTACGGGAATTTTGGCAGTATTGTCTGCCGACACCTGGTCGCCATGTCCGAAGTCGTTCTTGTGATTGCAGGGCGCAGCGCCGAAAAGTTGGCTGACAAGGTTGATGAGTTACAGGGCCAGTCAGGAACTGTTTGTGAAAGTTGGTGCGGTGATGCCATGGAATCCATGTTTGGCTCAGTGCTGCGCACGCTGGATATCCAATGGGTCATTCATACCGGCGGGCCTTTTCAAGGCCAGTCCTATGCGGTCGCGCAGGCCTGTATCGAGGCAGGCGTCAACTACTGTGATCTGGCTGACTGCCGCGCTTTCGTCAATGGTATCCACATTCTGGATGAAGCCGCCAAGCGTGCTGGCGTAAGCGTGCTCAGCGGTTGTAGCTCCGTTCCCACGTTATCCTCGGCCATCATTGATCAGTACCGTCAGCGCTTCAGCCGTATTGATGTCATTGAGCATGGCATCTCTTCCTCGGCGAAAATGCCAGGGTTGTCGACTGTTGAGGGCGTGCTCGCGTATGCCGGTAAGCCGATCAAACAGCTTCGGGGCGGGCAGGTCCACGAGGTCTCAGGCTGGCAGGATTTGACGCTGCGCAAAATGCCTCATCTGGGTGTCCGTGTGCTGGCTAACGTCGATGTGCCGGATATGGATATTTTTGGCAGCCGTTACGGCGCACACACTTTGAGTTTCAAAGCCGGCTCAGGTCTAAAGCTTGGCGGTGTAGCCAATTACCTGTTGGCTGCCGCATTGCGCTTGGGGTTGGTTCAGGACCGTATGCGCTGGGCTGCACGGCTGCATCGTTGGGGAACGCTCTTTGAACGCTTCGGGGATGGCCGTAGTGCGATGTACATCGATGTTCAGGGGGCAGGCGTGGACGGCAAAACCCTCACGATGAATGCTCAGCTCACTGCATCTGATGACAAAGGCCCGGAGATTCCAAGTTGTGCGGCCGTTGCGCTGGTGGCGAAAGTTGCTCGGCAGTACCGTCCGGAGCCAGGTGCTCGGCCCTGTGTGGGTGAAATAAGCGTTGACGAGTACCTTGCCGCCATTAACGACCTGCACAATGTGCAACTGTCCGTTCGCTTCTCAGACGAGCAGGCTTGATCGATGCTCTATCTGGCGTTGAAGTATGTGCATGTCATCGCTGCGATTTTCCTGTTCGGATTCGGCATGGGCTCATATCTCTACTTGATCGCCGCGAGCCGCACGCGCAACCCCCAGGTTATTGCTCATGTCTGCGCGATGGTTGTGCGTTTCGACACCTGGATTACCACGCCTGCCGGTTTTCTGCAGGTGGGGACAGGCTATCTGTTGATCAGGCTTTCGGGGCTACCGTTGACTTCGCCATGGCTGCTGACTTCTCTGGTGATCTTCCTTTGCGTTGGCGCGCTTTGGCTGCCTGTGCTGGTGCTGCAGAAGCGTTTGCATGCACTGGCTTTGAGTGCAGCCGAACAGGGCCTTTTGCTCGACGACCGATACTACAGGGTCTATCAGAAATGGTTCTGGATGGGTATTTGCGGCTTTTTGGGGATGTTTGTCGTGGTGCTTATGATGGTGACGAAGCTGACGCCATGGGAGTGGTTTAAGGTGATTGGAGCCTGAGTGCGCCGCTGAAACAATGCCGTGGATCTAACGATCGCGGGTAAGCACCGCCCACAGGAACCATTGTTGACGTGAGACCGGCTTTAGCCGGGAAAGCTGCCTATCAAACGACACATGTGTAGCGACTGTCCCTGCCTCTTCCCGGCTGAAGCCGGTCCCACTCCGTCACATCAGCGTGTGGAAAAACATAGAATCTCTCCGTGGAGCCGAATTTGCTTCGCCTGTTAGCGTCTCAGCTTCACTGAAACAAGGCGGTGCCGCTAAACTGCAGGCAGCACAGGAGACGTCGATGACCGAGTTCGTAGCCGCTTCAACGAAAACATCCGCCACGCCAGCCCCCTATCTTTTGCCTGGTGAGACGGTCCTTCTGTTCGACGGGGTTTGTAAGCTCTGTAATGGCTGGGCAACGTTTTTGATCGCCCATGATCATCAGCATCGTATCCGGCTTGCGTCGGTCCAGTCTGAAGAGGGGCAGGCGTTGTTGGCCTGGGCTGGGCTCGCCCTGGATCGTTTTGACACCATGGCGGTGATTTCCCGCGACCGCCTGTATGTGCGCTCCGAGGCGTTCTTTGAGGTTATCGCACTGCTCCCCCGGCGTTGGCGCCTGGTCGCTGTCTTACGCGTGTTCCCACGGGCCTTTCGTGACTGGTTTTATGATCGTATTGCACTGAACCGGTATCAGCTGTTTGGTCGATATGACAGCTGCCTGTTACCGTCGGCCGACCATGAGCGTCGCTTTTTGAAGCGCCATCAATGACACCTCTGCAAAAGATTGCCTGGATTGCCCGAGCCGGGTTGGCGCTGATTTTTATTTATCACGGGCTGGTGCCTAAACTGCTCTGGCTGAGCCCGGGTGAATTGCAGATGATCGAGGCTCATGGCATTGAGCAGGTGGTGCTGGTCGCGCGTCTCAGCGGGGTTGCAGAGATACTTCTGGGGCTGTGGTTGCTGATTGACCGTCAGCGCTCGTTGGCGCTCTGGATCAGCGCCTTTGCGTTGCTTGCCTTGCTGGTGGATGTTGCGGTGATGACCCCGAGCCTGCTGGCTCAAGCGTTCAATCCGGTATCGGTCAACGGCGCGGGGTTAGCGTTGTGCGCGATTGCCTGGATCGCGCGGCAGAGAGGCTGAGCGGTTAGCGCCGTCTTCATTGAGCGGCATGCCGCCAGCCTTTCGGTGTTAACCGGGTGGGCGCTGCCTCAGTGAAAACACTCGCGCAGTGCACTGCGATAGAAATCGAAAGCGTCGATCGCCCCCTGAATAGCTTCGCCTTTTTGCGCCTCATCCAGCTTCAGCCCGTCAAGCAAGGCCACGAACTGACGCCAGTGCAGGGCGCGGCCATCGGGGTGAGCGGCGAGGTGGCGGGCGCCGTGCTCGGCGTCGAAGCCCATCTGCTGGGTTTCCTTGAACAGAAACGCAGCCCCCAGGTTTGAACCTTCGGCGCAGTACAACCAGCCAATTGCGGCGTTGATCGACTGCGGTGTGACGGCGGCCGGTGCTGCCGGGATCGACAGGCCGAGGTCTTTCATGTCAGCACAAACAGCATCAAAGCGTGGCAGTTCGCGCAGGCCCGGCAGCAACTGGTTCAGCTCTGCATCGCTGTACAGCTCGTGAATCGCCCCATGGAAACGATGTTGAAGGCGCAGGAAGCAGCCGTAGCGTTGATTGTCTTCAAATGGGCGGGACTGCATGACCAGCGTGTCGACGCTGTCATGGTCGCGGGTGCTTCCTGCTTTCAGGCGTTTGCTCAGCGGGAGTTCTGGTGTCTGTTGGGCGTTGGCGAGCATTGGCGAAGGTCCTTTGTGTGCTGCGACAAGTTACCAAATGATGAGCATGGCGTGTAGGCGGGGCAACGAGTGGAGCATTAAGAATGCTTAACCGTTCAAAACGACGATTCGCGGATCAACACCGTCATGGCGCTGCGCCAGACACGCATGGCCAGGCTTTGCGCCTGAGCTTCGATAACCACGGTTCCACGCAAGCCCATTCGGGGCGTGGATGAAACGTGCGAGGGTGTCAGCAAGGCCCGGTAGATGGCCTGCTCGGGTTGCGGAACGCGCTCGCTGTCGAGGGTCGCCGCCAGACCTCCAGCATAGGTCGAAGCCAGCTCCGGTGCAGACGACAGGCGGCGTACGGCGGTGTGCTCGACGCTGTCCAGATTCAGTTCCAGTGACGCTCTGGTGAATACCTCCGGGTAGAAGCGCGCGCTGCTGCCGGGTTCCAGGCGTGCCAGATCATGTTCTTCTACGAAGGCTTCCACGACACCGGCGTCGCTGCCGATCAGGGTGCCAAGCCATTCTCCGGCGGGCAGCCATTCACCTTGTTCCAATGGGTCGGCGATATCGGCCATGACCCCGCTGAACGGTGCTCTGACCGTCAGGTAACCTGATTGTTGGCGTAGCACGGCTTGTCGCTCAACGGCTGCGAGCAACTCCTGGCGGACCACCATCAGGTTGGCTGCCGCTTCTGGGTTGAACTGCTGAAAACTGCTTTGCCATTGCAGGGTGACGATCTGCCGATCAAGGATCGCCAGCTCCTGCTTGAGGCTGGGGGCGTCCAGAATGAACAACGGCTGACCTGCCTCAACGTTCGCACCGGGCTTCACCAGAATCTGTTGCAACTGCGACCCGACCGGCACGTAAAGTCCGGCCTGTTGCTGGGTGCGCAGCAAGGCCGGGGCATGGATGCTCCCGCGCCAGGGAACACAGGCCAGTAGCAGCAGCCCAAGACATACCAGCAAGGTGCTCAGTGAGTTGCGATTCATGCGGTAGTCCTTGCGTCGGGAGAACCACTCACGCAGTTCGATGAAGATGGGGCGCAGCAGGAAATAAACGATTTCAACGACGAACAGCAGGATGCCCAACAGCTTGAAGGCGAAGTGGTAGACCAGTAACGCGATCCCCAGAAACAGAAAAAACCGATAGATCCAGGTGCCCAGCGAATAACCAATCAGGGTGCGCTCCAGCCACGGTTCAAAATGTTCGGGGCGTTCTTCACCAAAACGGAACAGCCACTCACGTAAACGCCAGCGCGTCAGGCGGAACGCACGGGTTTGCAGGTTGGGCACGTCGAGCAGATCGGAAAGCAGGAAATAGCCGTCGAACCGCATGAACGGGCTCAGGTTGACTGTCAGGGTCAGAATCCAGGTGGTGGCGGCCAGCATGAACGCTGCGCTGCGCAGCATCCCGTCAGGCAGAAAGCTCCACAGCAACGTGGCCCAGGCGGCTAATGCCAGTTCCACCAGCATGCCCGCTGCGCCAACGGCCATACGTTGGCGTCGCTGTTTGAGCCGCCAGGCACCGGAGGTGTCGGTGTACAGCACCGGCCACAGCACCAGCAGTGCGACCCCCATCGTGGCGACTCTGCCGCCATAACGCTTGCAGGTATAGGCATGGCCGAGCTCATGCAGCACCTTGGATAAAATCAGCGTCCCGCCCGCCAATGCGGCACCTTCCAGAGTGAAGAAGTGCAGGAAGGTATGGATGAAGGTTTCCCACTGGCGTGCCGCCAGAAACAGACCAAGGCCCGCGGCTATCAGCGTCAGGTATAGGAACGTGCGACTGTAGAATGGCTCGACCCAATGACGGGTTTTGCCGAGAAAACGGTCTGGACGCAGCAACGGAATGCGTACAAACAGATAGTTCTTGAGTAGCCAGCTGGCCCAACCGACGCTCTGCGCATCAGCGATACGTTGCAGACGAGCGTTGTCTTCGGCACCGCAGGCTTGCAGCAACTGATTGGTTTGCAGGAAGTTTTTGAACGCAGAGATATCATTCCCATCCAGCTCCAGGGTGCTGTCCTGACTGATCGCGAGGGCAATGGCTGCCACATCCCCCAGATGCCAGCGCGAGAGGATCTCTACTTCAGCCCAGCCGAGCCGGAAAAATTGCCCCCGTGCCGGATCCTCCAGTGTCCAGGTCGGCGAACCGTCCCGATTGCGCGGCCCTTCGTGCAGCAACAGCTCATCGCGCAATCTGGGGAGTGGCGTTGGTGGATTGGCTGTGCCCGGCAGCGCGGCGCTGTTCATCGGTTGTGCGCCTGATAGCTCGCGTAGGGGACGGCAGGCCTCACAATGCGAGCCAGATGCGTAGCGCTGACAGCGGGCGACGGAGCAGGTAGTAAAGCACGCTGGTGCGTTCGCCGTAGAGCTTCGCCGTGCCTTTTAGGCCAACCCGAATGCGTGGGTCTGTCTCGGTGAATTCGGCTTTCAAGCGATAGGCCATGCTGCCGTCTGCTGTCGGGCTGGCCCGGTAAGCCAGACGTTGCAGGCTCGCAGGCAGCGGTGACGTGGGGTCAGTATTGAGGAACATCAGAATGTCGGCACCCGGCTGCAAGTCGATGGCATCAGCGATGGGCAACTGGATGTCCAGTTGTGCCTCGCTCGGCTCAGCGACCAGCATGATGCGTTCACCTAATGACACCGGACGGCCTACCCAGTCGCTCGGATCATCGAACACCGCGACGCCGGCACGGGGAGCCAGAATGTTCATGCGCTTGAGGCTTTCCTGCAGGTAATACACCTCGGTCTGCGCCTGTTCGCGACGCCCCTGCAATACGGCCAGAGTTGCTTTGCTGCGTTCATCGCTGAGCGCTTGTTGCTGAGCCTGACGGAACTCGGCATCAGCGATCGCCATGGCCTGGCGTGACGACTCGAGACGACTCTGCAGTTCCCTTGCGTCGAGTTGCACCAGCGCCTGTCCGGCCTCCACCAGTTGGTTAGGCTGAACCAGGATTTTTTCCACCACGCCTTGTAGCGGTGCACGCAAAACGCTGGGTTGGCGGGCAACGATTTCGGCGGGAGCCAATACCGATTGGCGGACCGGCAAGCTCAGTAATACGGCCGCTGCAAGCAACCCGGCCAGCCACCGGCGTTTGTGTGATTGGCCAGTTTTGCGTCGGCTGCTCTTGCCCAGCAATGCTGCCCAGGCATGACCATACGCATTGATCAGCAGGGCAGCCAGTGGCTCCTGCGACGCGGGCAGCGGCGTTTCCCTGGCCAGCAACAGTGCGCCGAGGAGTCTGCCGTCGACATGCCGTAACGGCATCCAGATCAGGTGTGCAGGAAAATGCTCGGCCCACAGCGGCAGGTCATCGGTAGCCAGGCTGGCGGTATTGAGCGCATGAATGTGTTGAGCGTCGGGCTGGTCTTGCCAGCGTTTGCATAAGCCGCTGAGCCAGATATTGAACGGCGCATCCTGCTCGACCACCGCCAGGCCCGAGATCGCTTCGATCCGTGAGCGATCGCAACTCCACAGCAGAGCCTGACGGTAGTCGAGCAGCAGTCGGCTGTCGTTGACCATGACGAATGCCAGCTCCTGAACCGTCAGCGCACTGCGCGCCTGCTGTTCGAGTTGCAGCAGTTGGCTGAGGCTTTGCAGGGCTTGCTGGTCAGTGGTCTCGGCGGTCTTCATTTGGCGCTGACGATGGGCGGAGCGAGTTGCGCGGTGCCGCTCATGCCTGGCAACAGGCTGGCGTCGCTGGCTGCGATTCGGCCGAAGACCTTGACCGACTGGCTGAGCGGATCAATGACCGAGCCCATGCGTACAACTTCTGCGGGGTAGCTTTTGCCGGTCTCATCAAGGCTGACTTGAAAGCGGCTGCCGGGCTTGAGCCAGGTCAGCCAGCGCGATGGGGCGATCAGCTCCACGTCAAATGCACTGTTGTCGTAAATGGCCAACAGCTCCTTGCCTTCGGCGACGTATTCACCTGGCTGGACCTTACGCTCGGCAACGCGCCCGGAGAACGGCGCGCTGATACTGCATCGCTGCAGCATGACCCGTCCTACGCCACTTTCAGCGCGTGCCATGGTCAGGGCTGCTTCCGCCTGAGCGACATCCGCAACACTGATGGACTGCAACTGGTCGAGGCGTTTGGCGATCACCAGTTTTTTGCTGGCGGCAGACTCTGCGGCGGTTGAGTGATTGAGTCGCGCCTGGTGAATGGCGCAGTCGAAGGCCACCAGACGTTCGCCTTTCTTGAAGTTTTCGCCTTCTTTCACGTCCAGACTGATGATCTTGCCAGCCAGTTCGCTGGACAGCACCGTGCGTTGGCTCGCGATCAGTTGTACGCGGATGTCGGCTGCCGACGAGCCAGTCGCCGGGGTCCCGCCAGTCGAGGGCGGTTGCAGGGGCGCGGGGTCGTCGGCATTGACCGTGGCGCACGCCATTGCCAGCAGCAACAAGGAATAGGGGAGCGGAGGCGAAATACGCATGGCGGCTTGGGAATCTCGGCAGGGAAGCGCCACCCCGGTCGGAGTGGCGTAAATGAATCAGCGCAGCGCTGGGGTGGGTGCGTTCAGCGGTATCAGCTCGGCATCCTGAAGCGAACCCAGGCTGCTCCAGGTGTTGATTCGCGTCGGAGCAGGTACGGGCTTTGGCGCTGGCGCTGGCTGGGCCACTGCGCTGGCCATCAACGGAGGCGCTGCATGCAGACGCGGCACTGGTGTTTCACCGTTTGCCAGGGCGACGGCGTTGTGGGCGATGGCCTGGCTCAGGGCGGCGACGCTTTTATCGGCCAGTTGCTCGGGCAGCGGATCAAGCCCGGCTGATTGGTAAACCGCGCCATACGCGTTCTGCAATTCGGCATAGCTACGGTCGCGGGTGCGGGTCGCCAGAACGGTTTCGGTGCTGGTGCGAATACGCTCGACCAGGGTCTGCGCGTCGCTTTGCACCGCGCTTTCGGTCTGGGTGAGGATGCCGCGCTGAATACGCTGCAGTTCGTTGGAGCGATCGAACAGTCGGGTTGCGCGTTGGTATTGCTGCCACGCCACGTTGACTTGAGTCAGCACTGCCATGCGCAATGCCTGGCGGCGCACATCGGCAACGGCTTCGCGCGCTTCGCCAGCCCGGCTGATAGCGGGGTAGGAAAGAACGCTCAGCAGGTTCCAGCTGACTTGCACACCGGCATCGGCCCAGTTGTTATTGGCCATGTAACTGGTGCTGTCGTAATTACCACCGATGAACAGCGAAGCGCCTGGCAGCAGGCGCAACATGGCGCTGCGGGTTTCGAGTACTGCATTGCGTGCCAGATAGCCCTCTTCGCGGACTTCCGGGCGTTTGACCATCGCCATGGTTTCCAGGTCTTCGAGACTGTAGGCCAGTGGCGGTCGGGTCAATTGTTGCTCGCTGGGGATGACCAGGCTGTATTGGGTGGCTGGCGGCAGGTTCATCAATGCTGCCAGGCGTGACTTGGCAGTGGCCAGCTCGCTGTCCACTGATTCCAGTTGGCGGACCATTTCCAGCAGACCCTTCTGGAAGCGCAGGGCATCCAGCGGCGCGAGCAGACGTTGCTTCTCGGTCTGTTGCGCGCGTTCCAGTGCGCTGCGGGCTTCTACCAGCGTGCGTTGCACCTCCGGTTTGAGGCGTTCGGCGGTAGCGGCTTCCCAGTAGGCTGCACGCACCTGCTGAATGATGTCGGCCACGACTCGCCTGCGGCGTTCCTCGGCCCCGAGGGTTTTATTGGCCTGGGCCTTGGCGGAGAAATAACCGAGGCCAAAATCGAGCGTGTTCCACGACATTTGCAGGTCGGCGTTACGACTGGAGCGATCCTGACTGGTGGACGGTTCCAGTGACTGGCTGCCGGTGCGGATCGATTCGCTGGAGGACGCCGACACGTTGTCACGTCCACGCCAGCCTGCTCGCGCGGCCAGCTTGGGCAGCATGTCGAGGTTCTGTGCGTCCAGCAGATTATCTTCCAGTGCCCGCTCCATCAGCGTCAGGCGTTGCTGCAGGTTGTACTTCACGGCACGGGCCATGGCTTCATCCAGGCTGATCGGCCGGGTGACGGGTTCTTGGGCATCGAACATCTTGACCCGATCCGAGCTCGCCTCAGCGATTTGCTGGTCAAGGGTGATCGCTTCAGGTTGCACGGCACAAGCAGACAGGCTGAGCGTGGCCAGGCCGATGGCGAGACGCAGCGACAGGCGACCCGTGAGGCCTGGAAGTTGGGTGTTGATCACGTGTGTTCCTCTGAGAAGTGCTGTCCGTGCCGCGAGCTGCTGAGGGCGGGCCCCAGACGAGGCTGGAGCGGCGACAAGATAAGAATTATTCCTGTTAACAGGCAATTGTGGGTTCATTAAGAATGCTTAATGAACCCACGGTTTGTGGCGATCAAGCCGCGTCGCGGTCGGTTTTTTCCGCTGGTTTGGCGTCTTTTGGCAGCAGTGCGGCGAGCAGCGCCTGAGCCCGGGCCAGCAATCCGCCCTGGCTGGCGCTCTGCAACTGTTCGCTGACACCCATGTGTGCCGCAGCCTGTGAGCGCGGCTCGCTGGCTTGAGGTGCAGGCGTCTGTTCAGGCGTCACGCTGAGGGTCCGGTTGCCATCGGTCTGCAGTTCCACGGGCACGCGAACCTCTTTACCGTTGGCGTCTCGAGCAATGAGCACCAGCCGCAGGCGTTCTGCCTGCTTCATGCGATCCCGATCGACCACGATCTTCCCGGTGCGACTGTCGAAGCTGACCCAGCCCGGCAGTGGCAGCCCGTTACCCAGACGCAGACTGACAGTCAGTTGGCTGTCGCTGCTGCTGAACACGCCCTCCGGTAACTGGAAGTCGATTTGAGACGACGTTCCGCTCACGTCCAGCAAGGCGCCGATCCGCTCCCGGTTGCTTGATAACGTCGCGCCATCAAGGGATGTCTGGCGAACCAGCAGAGTGCTTTGCCCGTTGGCCGTCTGCAACGGTGTATCGAAGACCGTCAGCCCAGTATCAGGCTGGGTGAAGTCCAGAGGCTGGCCGAAGGTGTCGAGCCCGATGTTGTCGGTGAAGCGCAACGGCCTGTTGCCTGTTACCTCACTCCCAAGACTCGGCGATGACGCGCTTCCCGGTCGCGCTGAAGAGTCAAAAATATTGTCGCGGGGAGCTGGCGGGACTGTGTGCCAGGCAACCGGATCGACAGGGATATTCGGGCTCACGTTATCGGTATTCGGCGTCGGGGTTGCTGTTCCCGGCTCGCCCGCGACCTGTACGGTGAAGTTGATCGTGCGCGTGGCGGTCAGCCCGGAAGTGTCGCTGACCACCAGCGTCAACACCCCGCTGCTGGTCGGGATGCCGGACAGAATGCGAGTAGTCGGGTCGAAACTCATGCCGTCAGGCAAGACGTCGGCCTGCCATGTCAGGGTGTCGCCGTCCGGGTCGTTGAACAGGTTGGCGGGGAGGGTGACGCTGTAGTTCTGGCCGACGGTACCTGGCGTCAGGTTGTACGGCGCAGTGCCCGCGATGGGCGACTGGTTGGCCGCCGGGTCGCGCAGGGTGATCTTCACCACACTGGTCTGGCTGGTCAGTTCGGCATCACTGAAGCTCATATTGAGGTTCACTGAACTGTTGCTGACTCCGGTAGCGTCTGTGGCGTAAGTCAGCTTGCTCAGGATGGCATTGGCGTCAGCGCTGCTGACCGCAGTTGTAAACGTCAGGGTCAGGGTGCCGTTGAGGTCGACCAGGGTCGCAATGGCCGTGCCGCCCTTGAGTATCTGGCCGTTCACTAGGCTCAGGCCATCACCGTCGGCAAAACCGAAGTGGTCGCGGCTGTCGGCTGACGGAGCGCGGGAAATACTCACGCTTGCGCCCTGGTAGTTGCCCGCTCCACTGTTGGCGGCATCCAGTTCAGCGTCGCTGAGGCTCAGCCCTGGCGCGAGTGGTACCGGGTCTGCACCAATCACGTAGATCGGCGCAGGTGTGGCGATGACGGTCAACGAGGTCAGGCCCTGACCCACGACAATCGCGTTGCCGTTACCGTCCAGCACGATCTGTTTCGCGCCGCCCAGCGTGCTGCTGTCGCTGCTTTGCAGGGTGTCGGCGAGGATCAGTGTCTGGCCGACCACGGCATAACGACTCAAGGTGCCGTTTGCCGCCGAGACGAACAGTGCAGCGCCATCGTCGGAAAGCGCCAGATCGCTGATATCACTCAGGCCACTGGCGACAACGCCGATGAAGGTAAAGCTGCCGCTACTGGCGTCGAAACTCAGCAGGCGCACGCTGTCGCCGCCAGCGATATAAACGTATCGGCCGTCGTTTGACACGGCGACGTGTTGCAGACTGCCCAGATCGACCGGGTTGTCGATTACAGACTCTTGTGGGGTATTTCGGATAAAGCCCAACAAGGTGAGTTGCCCGTCGTTGCCTTGGCGGTAGGCGATCAGGCTGTTGCTGTGGTCAGTGCTGACGAATACCAGATCGCCTGCCACATCAATGGCAGAGGGTTGCCACAGGTACGGATCACTTTGCGAGTTCGCCAAAGCCTGGGTCTGAGTCAGCTGACCCGTGCTTGCATCGCGGCTGTACACCAGCAGGCTCGTGCTGCCAAGGATGTACAGCGAATGGCCGTCAGGCGACTGGACGATATCCTTGATCTCATAGAATTCGAAGTCGCTGTTGGAGCTGAGGTTTTGCACAAGGCGCAGCACCCCAGTGCTGTCGCGGCTATAAACCGCCAGGCCGTTACCGTCGCCACCGATGGCATAGAGCGCCTGGCCATCGGCACTGATCAGTAGACGGTTGATTGAGGTGAGTTCGCTTCCACCCGGCAGGGTGCTGAGGTAGGTCAGCTCGCCCGTCGTCGCGTTGCGGCTGAACAGGACGATGGCGCCTCTGTTATCGGCGGCATACAGCGTCGTACCATCCATAGAGAGGCTGATTGCGGTCACACTCGACAGCCCGCTGAGCGTGCTGATGCTTCTTGTGACCTGAATATCACCCAGCGCGATGACTGGATCCTTGACGATCACCGGTGTGTCATTGACCGCAGTGATGTCGATGCTCAGCGCCATTGTGCTGGACGTCAGGAAACGGTCAGACAGGGTCGCACTGATCGCGATGCTGTTGGCGGGGGCATGATCAGCACTGACGTAGGTGATCTGGCGCAGGGTGTTCTGAACATCAGCGCTGGTCGGAATGCTGCCTGCGTCGTCATTGAAACGAATGGTCAGCACGCCATCCCGGTTGGTCACCTGGCCGATCGCTACGCCATCCTTGAGCAAAATGGTGCCGCTCAGGCTCAGGCCGTTAGCGGCATTGAAGCCCAGCGTGTCGAGGCTGGTTGCTCCGTTGCCCAACGTCAGGGTCAGCGTGGCACCGCTGTAGTTACCGGCGCCGCCGTTCAGCGCGTCCATTTGCGCATCGGCAACCGTCGCGCCGGGGGCAACCACAATTGCACTGTCGCCTTCGGTATAGGGTTGCGCTGGCACCGGGCCGCCCAGCACGGGGGCTGTGTTGGTTGTGCTGGCGGGTTTGAGGGTAACAGTGACTTTGTCTGCCAGCACTGTGGTCGGGGAACTGCCGTTGGCAAAGTTTTCGGTAATGCTAAGTCCGATGCTGCGGGTGCCGCTCAAACCGCTGCCAGTGTTGTTGTAGGTAATGCCGTCGATAAGCGCGGCGGTGCTGGCCGGGTCGCGAACCAGAAAAAGCGTCAGCGTCGCGACACCATTCTCGACCAGAACGCTGTACTGAATGCCGCTGGCAGTCTTGGGTGTACCGTCGCTCGTTTGCAGCACGATGTTGCTGCCATCGACCCTCAGCACCTCGTCAGGGCCACTGGCATTGACCGTGATGATGACTTTCCAGATGGCCTGATCGGCTTCGATAGTGTCGATTTGCGTGCCATCGAACAACTTCACTCCTTCGCCGTTTTCAGCGAGGTCGGGGTTGAGCGGGGTGCTGATCAGCACGGACGGGTCGTTCACGCCATGCAGATCAACGCCCACCTCAAGCACCGTGCTGTTACCCGCGCCGTCGTCAAAGGTGACACTGAAGTCAGGTGCTGATCCGCCCAGTTCGGGGTCATTACTGGTGTTGGCGTAAGCGATCTGGCGCAATACGTTCTGCGCATCTGCCTGGCTGCTGCCCGCCAGGAAGGTCACCGTCAGTTCGCCATTGACCTGGGCGAACGTGGCAATCGCAACGCCGCCTTTCATGATCTGGTTGCCATCCAGGGTCAGGCCATTGCCATCCAGGAACGTGAACAGATCGTCGGCCAGTGCGCCGCCATTGCGGACGATGCTGATGCTGGCGTCCTCATAGTTGCCCGTCACATCCAGTGTCGGGCTGGACAGATGAGCACCGGGCAACAGCGCGCCAGCGGAACCGCCTTCGGTGTAATCAAGGCGTGGCAGGTCGACGTTCATGGTGAAGAGTGTTGAGGTGAAGTCGACGGTGCCGCTGATGTACAGCTGTTTACCGTCGTTACTCAGGCTGATGCTGGTCAGATTTTTGAACGAAACGCCGAATTCAACCCCGTCATCCTTCACGTCCGCATAGTGGGTGAGGGTGCCGTCGGCGGCGCGAGTGAATACTTTGATGGTGTTTTCACTGATCAGAAACACGGCCGAACCGTCGGCGGAAACCACCAGATCGCTGCCGGTCAGGTTCAGTGCGCTACTGCCAATCAGTGTCAGTCGGCCGTCACTGCCAATGCTGATCGTTTCGAGGCTGCCCGGTGTGCCGTTGTTGATGGCGTAAAGGGTTTTGCCATCGGCGGAGACGGTCAGCCCGCCAATGTAGTTTTCTCCGGTGCCGACGCTGTTGAGGTAGGTCAACGCGCCATCTGCACCGATACGCAAGGCACTGGCAATGGCGCTGCCGCCCGTGCCGCCCGTGCCGCCGACAAACAGGTATTGGCCATCCACCGAGAGTTGCAGGCGATTGATGCTCGCCAGGCCCTGCATGCCATCGGCACCGTCGCTGTAGGTTTTGTCCAGGGTCAGCGAGCCATCGGCGTGCTGGCTGAACACCGACAGGCTGTCACCGGCTGCGATGTATACATGACCGCCAACGCTGACGATATCGCGGATGGCATCGATACCACCGGCAATGGCACTGCCGTTCAAGGCCCCAGCCAGGGTCAGCTCGCCGCTGCTGGTGTCGCGGCTGAAAATCACCACCGCGTTGTCATTGCTGCCAATCACATACAACGATTGCTGATCGGCAGACAACACCACTTTGATTGCGCCGCCCAACCCGGCGATGCCATCTGCCACGCTGGCGTCGAACAGGCTGCGAACCAGTGTCAGGCTGCCGTCTGCGGCGCGGCTGAACTGGCTCAGGTAGGACGTACCGCTTTCCGAGATGCTGACCACATACAGATATTTACCGTCGCTGGACAGCACGGAGTCCTGAGCGCCGCTGAGTACATCGGTAAAGAGCTCGGAGCTCCAGCCATCGGTCTGGCCTGCGTACTCGATATTTGTGGTATCGCCGCTGAGCACCGGTGCCAGAGCCGGGTCGGCAGCGACAGTAAGCGTCACGCTCAGCTCACGCGTATTGCCCAGAGCATCGGTCACGGTGAGGGTGACGGTGTAGCTGCCTTTGCTATCCGGTGTGCCGGAAATAGTTCGGGTGGCGGAGTCGAAGCTGAGGGTCGAGGGCAGGCCATCGACTTGCCACGTCAGAGCATCGCCCTCGGCATCTTTGAAAAGATCCTCAGGCAATACGACGCTGTATGGATGGTTGACCGTTGCGTTGCCAGGCACATAGCTGTCGTTGCTGACTACCGGGGCGTGATTGACCAGCAAGACGACCACGGTACTGTCTGATTTGCCGCCGTCACCGATGCTGACGCTGAGGTTGACCCTGGCAGGCGCAGTGCTGTCGCCGTTCTGATAGGTGACTTGCTTGAGCACTTGATTGGCCAGGGTCTTGTCCACGCTGGCGGTGAAAGTCACGGTCAGCTTGCCCGCGACCACCACGAAGTCGGCGATGGCCTGGCCTTGATAAAGAATCTTGCCGTTGTCCAGACTCAGGTCGTTACCGTCGGCGAAAGCGAACAGATCGCTGGCAGAGGCAGTGCCCGAGCGGACGATGGTCAGCACCGAGCCTTTGTAATCGCTCAAGGTGTCGAAGTCGGCGTCAGCGAAGCTCAAGCCGTCAGCAAAGGTCGTGGGGTGCTGTTCGCTGTACGCGGTGTTGGCGCGGGCCGAAAGAATGGCGACGCCCGTGCTGACCTGCGAGGACCCTGTGTAGATGTTCAGGCCGTCCCCGCTGACGGCCAGGTGGTTGATGCTCTTGCCGACATTGACGTTCTCGGAAAAGGTCAACTTGCCGGTCGTGGTATCCCGAGCGAATACCAGTACTGACTGGCCACCGAAAGTGCTGACGTACAGCGCTGAACCATCGGCTGACAGAGCCATCTCGCGCAGATTCAGTGATGTGGTGTACTTGTTTGAATAGGCATCGGCGGTCCCGACGTAAGTCAGCCCACCATCGGCGTCGCGCTGGAAAATACTGATGGTGCCCATGCCGTTCGAGCTGACATACAGAAACTGGTCATCCGGCGAGATGACAATGTCCTGCAGGTTTTGCAGGAAGCGGTTATCAGTCGGTTGCACGCCACTGTCCGGGTCGGCGCTGATGCTGGCCTGATTGACGGCCGTCACATAGGTCAGGACGCCGGTGCTGGTGTCACGTTTGAGGATCGTGATCATCGCGTTGCCGTTGTTACTGACGTACACCGATGTGCCATCGGCAGACACGACCAGCCCGCTAGGCTGATTCATACCCAACGCTGCGCTGCCCCCGACGTAGGAGCCGATAAAGGTCAGGTCGCCAGTGGCCGGGTCGCGGGAGAAAAAGGCGATTTCGCTTTTGTTTGTGGAACCGTCGTTCGCACGCACACCGTTGATGGTGTACAGCGACTTGCCGTCAGCCGAGAGCACGATTTCGCTGACCACAATATCCAGACCCGAGGTGGTCAGGCTGCCATTCACTTCGCCCTGAGTGGCAACAATGCCGCTGTAGGTCAACGCGCCGCTGGCTGCGTCGCGAGTGAACAACACCAATGAATAGGCAGTGGCGCTGCCCGTGCTGGAGTACCCGGCGACATACACTGAAGTGCCGTCCGGGGAAATGGTCAGGGTGTTGGTGCCATTAAGACCGTTGACTTCGATAGCGGTGGTGCCCGCGTCGTCGCTTGTGCCTTGGTTGAAGGTCTGCAACAGGGTCAGTTCGCCGCTGGCAGCGTCCCGGGCGTAGACCCGGATATACGCGATGCCCGTAAGGCTCGCGCCGCTGCTGCCGGTGACGTACAGGGTTTTGCCGTCCGTGGACAACGTGACGCTGGTTACGTAATCGGTATTGCCGGTCAGCGTGCCGTCGGAATAGAACAGCGTTGGATCAGGGTCGACAGCCACTTGCAGCACGGGCGCATTATTGACTGCCAACACGATGTTCGCGACCAGCTCCGGCGCACCGCTGTCCTTGCCGTCGTTGGCCGTGCCGCCGTTATCGCGCAGGGTGACCAGCGTCACGCTGCGGTTGCCGGTGACCGCCTGGCTGCTGTCATTGACGTAGGCAATGCCGTTGACCAGTGCTTGCGCCGCGACAGTGCTGATCCCGCTGGCGCTGCTGATGGTCAGGCTGCCAACGCCATTGGTCAGGCTGTAAACGTAGCTATAACCGTTGGTGGTGGTATTGCTGCTGGAGGTGGACAGATCAATGCGCGTGCCATCAATGATGATGAATTCGTTGGCGACCGAGCTGAGGCCGCCAATCGTCAGCTTAAGCTCGACGATGGCCTGGCCGACTTCGCCAGTGTTGATCGAGGCGTCCTCGAACAGCGTGGCAGATGTGCCTTTGGTGTCATAAACAGACTGCACCGGAACCGTGGCGCTGAGGGTTGGTGCGCTGTTGTCAGTCAACAGCAGAGCAACCGTTGCGGCCACGCTGCTCAATGTGCCGTCACTGGCGCTGATGTTGAGGCTGACCAACGTGCCGTCGGCGTTATCGCCGGTGTTGCTATAGGTGATCTGTTGCAGGACGGCGTTGGCATCGGCGCTGCTCGCAGCGGCTGTAAAAGCAATCGTCAGAGTGCCGCCGCTCTGGGTGAAGGTGGCGATTTCCACGCCGTTCTTCAGAATCTTGCCGTTCTCCAGCGTCAGGCCCGATGCCGTAGCGAAGCCGAACTGATCCTCGCTGGCCGCGCCACCGTTACGCTCGATGGTGATGCTTGCGCCCTGATAGTTACCGGCGTTGTTGGCCAGACGATCAAGGTTGCTATCGGACAGCGACAGGCCGTCGGTGATTCTGATTTCGCTGCCGTTGATGTAGCTGAGGGTGGTGCTGAATCGACTCAGGCTGCTGCCTGCCACGACCAGTGAATTGCCGTCCGGAGCAAGGGCCACTGCTCCCGCGCTGCTAACGTCTTTGAGGGTACTGGTCAGGCTCAGTGCGCCGTTTGCGGCGATGCTGTAAACGCTGAGGGTGCCAGCGCTGCTGGAAGTGGCATAGAGTTTGGTGCCGTCACCGGAAACGCTCAGTGCGCTGACTCCGGTCAGGCTGGTGCTGCCCAGCGCAACCAGGGTCTTTTCGCTGCCGTTGTCTTGCAAGGCATAGATACGAATGGTCGAGCCGTCACCGATGTAGATCAGGCTGCCGTCTGCCGAGGCTGTCAGTGAAGGTACGATGCTGGTGGGGATTCCGGTGGAAAGTGTGCCTGCCGACAGCTTGGTCAGCTTGCCATCTGCGTCACGTTGCAGGGTTACCAAACTGGTGCCAGACGCAACGAAGACATAGTCCCCGGCAGTGACGATAGTCCGTGTACGACCGCCACCCAAGGCGCCTTCCTGAAGGGTCGGCAAGCCAGTGCCGCTCAGATTTCCGGTCTCGGTATCACGAGTAAACACGGTTATGCCGCCGACCCGGGTGGAGACGTAGACCTGCTTGCCGTCGCTGGACAGCGCCACACTTTGCAGCTCGCCACCACCACTGGTGCTATTGAAATAACTGAGGGTGCCGTTGTCCGCCACGTTGAGGGTGATGATGTTACTGCCGGAAATGGCATACATCGACTTGCCGTCGCTGCTCAGGGTCAGGTCGGTGATGCTGCTCAGATGGGTGCTGTCTTTGAAGACCTGCTCACTGGTCAGCACCCCGTTTGCATCCACCGCGAATTTGACGATGGTGCCCGACGCATTGGCCGCATAGAGGTACTTGCCGTCGCTGGAATAGACCACTTCCTTGCTGGTGCCCAAGTCCGCAAGGGGGACGGATTGCGCCAGATCCGGAATTCCGGCATCGCCAATCACCGGTGCGCGGTTGATCTGGTTGTCGAGGTTGATGGTGGCGGTGATGTTCAGCGTGGCTGTGTCGCTGTCGTCACTCAGGCTTTTGAGCGTGATAGTGGTTGCGCCGCTTTCGACGCTGTTGTCTTTCACCTGATAGGCAATGTTATCGATCAGGTTGACGACGTCGGCAGGCGCGTTGTCAGCTGATGAATTCAGGGCGATGGATACAGTCGTGATATCGCCATTGACGGCAACCGTGTACGCATAGTTTTTGCCGGTGGTCTCGCCTATGGCGGTCACCAGACCGATGGTCGTGCCATCAATCACCAACGCCTGATTGGCACCGCTGCTGTTGACGGTGATTACCAGCGTGTCCAGCGTCCCTGCATCGCTGGCAGGAGCGACGGTAACCCCGCTGAACACGTCAACCGCCGGGAAACTATCGGTACTGTCAGTGACCGTGACGGTGGCCTTCACGGGCGTTGCTCCTACACCGGGCGCGACGTCGGTGGCCGCAACCTGCACGGCAACTTCCGCTGCCGTCGCCACGGCCGCCGCGTCGAACATCATGCGTGGCTCCAGGGCCAATGCCAGGCTGGAGTGCTTGAGGCGTTTGCGTGTGTTCGAAGCGGGCGATGTCATGGCGGTGTCCTTTCTGCAAATGGCTGACGAAGTGGCCTGGGGGTTACTCGACCAGGCGGGCGTAGTGTTCATGTTTGATCTTGTCGGCGATCTTGCTCAGCAGCGTCTGGATCTGGTCTTCGCCCTGAACGAAAGTACTGGCGTCGGCGAACACCATCTCGCCGCCACCCTGGGCGCAGATCTGCAGGCCGGGGCCGGCAATCTTGTCGAACAGCACACGCTGGGAATCGGCGGGATCACCGGGGCGCACGCCTATGAAATAGAACTTCAACTTGCGCGCCCTGAAGCTGTTGCACAGGCTTTGAAAGCGACGCATGGCGTAGTCAGTGCCGTTGTTTTGGCCGCTGACTGACTGGCCTACTTTTGCCGCGTTGTAGGAATCAGTGTCGAACCAGTCACCGACGGTGTTGGCCAGCATGACGATGATCTTGACGTTCTCGCTGCCGTCACCTTCGTTGAAGTCCAGCGGCAATTCAGCGTCCAGCCAACCATTACTGCCGCGCATTTCCGGTGACAAAGCCATGCCTGCCCAGCCCATGGCGATGGAGTAATTAACGTTGAAGCCGGTGCGCATGGCGTCGAGGCGTTTTTCGAGTTCATCTTTGTCGTTGGTCAGCGGCAGCAACGCCGCTTTGGGGCAACCTTTGTCGGCGACGATGAATCGGGTGTCACTGACACCGTTGGCTTCGCCGAAGTCAGGGTTGGGACCGACCCAGGACACCCATCTGGCCCCCGGATCGTTTTCGATCAGGTCGTGACGGTAATACACCCGGGTGAACTGGCCGGTGGGAGGCTGATCCCAGAAGTAGTTTTCACCCAGAACCAGACCTCGGTGCATACAGGTCAGGCCGGATGCGAGGTCAGGCGTGCGCCGGTCAGCGAGGCTGCTGACCTTTCCGGTGCGGAACAGCGACTGCAGTTCAACCGGGTTGATCGCCTGAGAGGTTGCCCAGCGACGGATTCGTTGCGAGTCGGCGGGGTCGTAGACGTTGACTGCCTGGCTGTAGGGCACCAGCGAAATCCATAACCGTTTGTTGTCGTTACTGCTGCTGTCTTCGCCCAGCAGGCTGGTAATGAAGTTCTTCCCCAGTCGGCGCAGGGCGGCGAGTTGGGCGTCATTTTCGCTACCGGTATTGGGCAACATCAAGGCGATCTCAGTGGCTCGGGAGATCACTTCCACCGTGGAATGTACATTCAACTCCTGGCGCTCGCCCCCGAGCAACTCCGGGTCGGCGTGGAAGCTCACCTCGGCCCTGTAACGTACCCGGCTCTCGTCGTCGACGGTTTTGCTCAGCTCAAAGTTGCTGTAATCGATTTGCTCCGCCAACTGGCTGTCCATGCCCAGGTTGTTCTTCACATAGTCGTAGGCCAGTGCACTCAGTTTCGGCATGGAGTTTTCGCCATTTATCAGGCGCTCGTTACCCACGGCCATCGCGGCCGCGTCGGTGGCCCGCTTGACTTGGGCAGCATTGCTGACCATGCGGTTGGTATCCAGAACGTAGGCGGTGGCCAGCAAAGCGCCGCCCATAGCCAGGACCATGAACGACGCAATGCTGCCGCGTTGGCTGGCCGCACTGGGCAATCGTGCGCGGCGCGCGGCTGCGGCCATCGGTGTGAAGGGACGTTTCATGGGGGGCGGTGTTCCTGCACGATAGAGCGCTGACGGCGCTCCATGAGAGGAGTGTCAGCAAGTGCGGCAAAGATAAGAATAATTCCTAATAGCGGGCAACCGCGGGTTCATTAAGAATGCTTAATGAGTGAGCTTTAACTTGGCAATTACGATACCTGTAGGAGCTGCCGAAGGCTGCGATAGCGGTGTCTCAGGATGAATGCTTCGCAGCCTTCGGCAGCTCCTACAAAATTACTTGCTTGCTGCGCTACAGCGTCGTGCCAGGTACGTCGAGAAGATGTTTCACTCGGAAAACTGCGGCCCATTGAGCAAATGGCCCGGTATCTGCTCAGGCCGCGACCAGATCCACAACGCGCCGCTGCCCATGCCCAGCGCGGCGCTGACCAATAGCCAGAGCGGCGGCTGATGCCAGATAAGGATCGCCAGACATAGGCTCATGCTCAGGCTGGCGACCAGCTTGCTCTTGCGGTTGATCACGCCGCCGTTTCGCCAGTTATGCAGCAAGGGGCCAAGTAAACGGTGTTGCTCCAGCCAGCGACTCAGGCGCGGTGAACTCTTGGCTGAAGCCCAGGCACAGAGCAGAACGAATTCAGTCGTTGGCAAGCCGGGAATGACCAGCCCGAGAAAGGCACAGCCCAGGCTGCCGTAAGCCAAGGTGAGAAAGCCCAGGCGCTTTAAACCCGTGGCGGGAGTTGCATGAGAGGGCGTCATCATCAGGTGCGCAAAGTCCTAGAGCGGAAGGGTTTCCAGTAAAGAGCGCTGGCGATGGGTGGACAAGTTAAGAAGGGTTAATTTTGCACCGCGATGGACAGTTCGCTCTTGGTGTCGTGGGACCGGCTTTAGCCGGGAAGGCTTCATTTCTAACGACGCATAAGCTCTGAATGTACCGGTCTCTTCCCGGCTAAGGCCGGTCCCACGATTATGACGGGTTCAGTCGTCTTGCTCTTGCCCCACTTCCTGAGCCAGGCGGTCATCCAGTTTCAGTTCGGTGTAGACCATCCGGCTGAACGCCACCGCCTGCAGGGTTTTGTCCACGAGGAGGTTGCTGCTCAAGGCCAGGGTATTGCTGCTACGGCACAGCTGTACGACCAGCAATGTGGTTTTGCTTTTGGGGTCTTCTTCCTCGTCCTCGCTTTGCTCCGCACGCTCCTCGGGCATGTCCCCGGTGTAGCGCGTCGAAGCGCTGTAACTTGGGCAGATCCCTTCACCGCTGCCCCGGTAAATGGGGCGCCAGGGCATTTTCCGATCCAGCGCGACCCTGCTGATGATCAGCTCGTAATCGCCCAGCACGTCAGGCGTTGCCGCCTGTTCGATCAGGGCGTCGAGCCCAACGCTGTCCAGACGGCTTTGCATGGCCAGCACCGAGGCGATGTTGTGCGCGCTCTGCTCCAGATAACTTCGGGCCTGACTGACGTTGTACAGGTCGGCGCTGATCAGCGCGGTGCCAATCAACAGCGGCAGGATCAAGGCCGCTTCCACCAGCGCGTTGCCCCGTTGGCGAGAAGGCGATTTGTATTTCACTCCTCGTCCTCCTCGCTGATGAGATTGCCCAGCAGGTGCCGGTATTGATACTGGAACGCGTTGCCCAGGCCGAACAGTGCGGGCAACGGGGTCATGAACTCCTGACTCATGTCGACGCTGATACTGAGGATCGGTGGCGAGTTATCTCCTTCCTCTTCTTCCGGATCGGGCTTGGTTCCACCGAACTGGCGAAGGTTGTCGAAGGCCAGCACGTCCACCGTAAAGTTCTCTTCGGTGAGAAAGCCGTAGGAGGAATCGATCATGCGTTGTGCGATATCGCCCTGCAGGTCCGTCTGAGTGTAGTAACGGGTTTCAGTGCGAAAATCCTGGACCGCTCGCTCCAGTGACAAGCTGCCCACGCCGATCATCAGCGCGATGCGCCCCAGTTCGAAGAACATCATGACGCCGAACAGCAGCACTGGCAGGATCAGTGCGGTTTCTACTGCGGTGACGCCGCTCTGGTCGCGCAGCAGCCCACGGCAATTGGGTGTCTCGGCCATGTATGAGTTCAGTCCTGATCAATCAGCGTGAAAGGATGTTGGCTGGCCGCCAGTAGTTCACTGGCCAGCGGCGCACCTTTACTCACACGGTCACGGGCGGCCTGGAATTCAGCGAGGATTTTGCCTGCGCGCTCCGGTTGCAGTTTTTCCAGCAGCACCCGTTGCGCGGTCTCGTCGTGGCCCGCAAGTACGTAAGCCAGAGCAAGGTTGAGTTGCAGTGCGACGTTGCCGTTGTTGCGGGACTGATTGAGCAGGCCGATGGCCCGCGAGGTATCGCCGTCAGCCAGCCAGGCCAGGGCCAGGTTGTTGACCGCGGCGTTGTAGCCCGGGTCTATTTGCAGGGCTTTCTCGAATTGCTTGCGGGCTTCGGCATCCTGATGTTGCAGGTTCAGGGCAACACCCAGACCGTTGAATGCCTGGGCGTTGTCCGGTGCTGCCTCCAGCGCGCAACGGAAATCCTGTTCCGCCTGTTTGGCCATGCCCAGCGCCAGATAAGCGCGACCGCTGCCGCTGCATACGGTCAGGCGCTGCACCGGATTGAGGTCGTTACCCAGTTGTTGTCTGGCGCGACGATAGAGGGCGAGTGCCTCCTGCGGCGGGCGAACTGTCGCCGCGACACTGGCGTATTCAAGCAGGTAAGGGCCGCTCAATTGCCGGCGCTGGTCCATGCGTTCGTAGATTTCGTATGAAGCTTCCAGCCGACCGTTGTCGCGCAGGACATGCGCCAGTCGCAGCGCCTCTTTGGCTTCTTTGCCCAGTGACGGAGCAGAAGCGCTGGTTCCCAGGGAGGGCAGGTGAGTGCAGCCGCCAATCGCCAACAGGCCGATCAGCATCAATTGAGTACGCAGGCGTGACATAAACGGGGTGCTCCGTAGCGGCATGTGGGATCAACTGCCGAGCAGACGAATGATGCGCACCATGGCGGGTGCGCCCATCATCGCGACAATCGGCGGCAGGATCAGGGTCATCAGCGGGACGCTGAGTTGAGCGGGCAATTTACCGGCCCGCTCTTCAAGGTCGAGGATCAGGGTTTTACGGCTTTCATCGGAAATCGTACGCAGTGCCTGAGACAGTGGCGTCCCGTAGCGTTCGGCCTGGATCAGGGTGGCAACCATGCTCTCAATACCGCTGACGCCAGTACGTTCGGCGAGGTTGACCAGCGCCCGCGAGCGGTCACTGAGGATCTGCAGTTCGGCGAAGGTGTAGCGCAATTCTTCAGCCATTTCCGGTGCGGATAACGCCAGTTCCTTGGACACCACTTGCAGCACGCGGCCCAGAGGCAAACCGGCTTCGGCGCAGATCACCATCAGGTCCAGGGCATCCGGCAGGCTGCGCGAGAGCTTGCCGCCGCGCTTGGCGCTGAGCCACTTGAGCCACACTTCAGGCAATGCGGTGCCCGCGAACAGCGCGGTCAGACCGCAGGCCAGTCCGTTAAGTCCGAAGCGCGATTTCGCATCAAGTACACCGAACAGCACAATGCTGGCGAGTACCAGGCTGAGGGTGTATTTGCCCACCATCAACAGCCCGAGTGCTTCATGGCTGCGCAGGCCGGCCATGGACAACAACCGGCGCAGATGGCGGCGGTCATTGGCGGTACCCGCCATGCCTTCACCGATACGCGCCATCGGCAGTAAAATCGCTTGCAGTCTGGGCGGGAGTCGCAAGCTTTGCTGGCGCAAAATGTTGGCCTGTTGCGCACCGGCTTGCTCTGTCTTCTGGCGTTTGCCAAGACGTTGCAACAAGGGGGCGACGCGTTTGCTCTGGTGCAGGCCAATCAGCGTCAGGCCAAGTCCTGCCAGCAGAACGGCCAGTGCGCCTTGCGCCATCGGATCGTCGAACAGCGTGCTCATACCACCCTCCTGACCATCTGCTGGGTGATCAAAAGTCCCAGCGTGACGCTGCCGAAGGCATAGAACAGCACGCTGTTCCCCGTCGGGTCATTGAGCAGAAAACGAAAATCGTTCGGTGAGTTCAGGTACATGTAGCCCAGCGCCATGGGCACCAGCGAGGCGACGATCTTGGCCGAGGCCCGTGCTTCTGACGTCTTGGCCTGGATCTTCAACTGCAACTCCTGACGCTCACGCAGGGTCGAGGCAAGTCGGTCAAGGGTTTCACCCAGTCGGCCGCCCGCTTCCTGATTGATGATCAGGATCACGGCAAAGAAACGGTACTCATTGAGCGGTATGCGTTTGGCCGAATCCTGCATGGCCTGGCGCAACGGCAGGCCCAGTCGCATCCAGTTATCGATCAGAGAAAACTCCACTGCCAACGGCCCTGGAATGTTCTCTGCTACCAGCGCGAAGGCGTTAGTGATCGGTACGCCCGCCCGGGCGGTGCGGGTGATCGCGTCGATGGCTTCGGGCAGGCTTTGTTTGAGTTGCTTGAGGTGCTTGGCCAAGGCATTGCGGTAACTGATGTTGGCCAGCAGGACAAAACAGAGCACCGCCAGCACACTCCCGGAAACCCAGGGCATGGGCATCTCACGGCCCAGCAGCGTGGCTGGTAACAGGCTGGCCAAAGCCAGCATGGTCAGGCGAACACGCAGGTTTTTTTGCCAGCCGAGTACGTTCAGGTTGAACCAGATTTTGCCCAGCGCCTTGCCAAAAACGGGAATGCGGGCAAAGGGCGCGCGCTCCATTTCACGGAGAATGTCCTGCGCTTTGGTCGAGGTCAGCTCGGCAGCCGCCTTGTCGCTTTCACCCGCATTGAGTCGGGTTTTCAACATGGCCAGGTGCAGCGCGGTGTCTTTGTCTTTCCGGCGGCGGCCATTGAGGCTGCGTGCAGCGAAATACGCCAGCAGCACCGCGAGAAAGACCAGCAGGGTGAGCAGATCCAGAGTGGCGTCCATCAGGCCTGACCTTCGAACAGATGCGCGTGGCTGGTGTAGAACTGCGGGCGTTGGCCGCTGGACGCAAATTGCCCGCTGAGGCGGCCTTTGGCATCGACGCTGGTCGTCTTGAAGCTGAACAGTTCCTGGCTCTGGATGACTTCGTTTTCCATACCGCAGACTTCAGTGATGGAGACGATGCGCCGTGCGCCATCGCGCATGCGTTCCACTTGCACGATCAGATTGACGGCACTGGCGATCTGCCGTCGGATAGCCTCCAGCGGCAGTTGCATACTGGCCATCATCACCATGTTTTCCAGTCGCATGATGGCGTCGCGCGGGGTGTTGGCGTGGACCGTACACAGCGAGCCATCGTGACCGGTGTTCATCGCCTGAAGCATGTCGAAGCTTTCGCCGCCACGCACCTCACCGAGAATGATCCGGTCAGGACGCATCCGCAGGGCGTTACGCACCAGGTCGCGTTGGTCGACTTTGCCGGTACCTTCGGCGCTGACCGGACGGGTTTCAAGGCGCACCACATGGATCTGCTGCAATTGCAGTTCGGCGGCGTCTTCGATGGTGATGATGCGGTCTTCGTCGCTGATCTTCTGCGACAGGGCGTTGAGCAAGGTGGTCTTGCCTGCACCGGTTCCGCCGGAAACGATGATATTGAGTTTGGCGACCATGGCGCGACGCAACACCTCCACCATTTCCATGGAAATTGCGCCACGCTCGGAGAGGCTTTCCAGCGACATGTTGCGGCGCATGAATTTACGAATGGAAATCGTCGTGCCATCGATTGCCAGCGGGTAAGTGATGACGTTGACCCTGCTGCCGTCGGCCAGACGCGCGTCGACCATCGGGTGGGTTTCATCGATACGTCGGCCCACCGCGGCGGCGATGCGCTGCGCCGTGTTGAACACATGGGCTTCGTCAACGAAGGTAATCGGTGACAGTTCCAGCTTGCCGTAACGTTCGACAAACACTTGCCCGGCGCCGTTGACCAGAATGTCGTTCACCGAGTCGTCGGCGAGCAACGGCTGGATCGGGCCAATGCCTACCATCTCGTTAAGCATTTCTTCGGCGATGGTTTCCTCTTCCTGACGGGAGAGTTGCAAGCGGTTTTCATCGCAGATGCGGCGGATCAGCGACTCGATTTGTCCGCGCAATTTATCGCGGCCCATGGCGGCCGCTTTCAGCGGGTCAATCTGGTCATACAGATGGCCACGGATCAGCCGCCGGTTGTGGGCACCTGCGCTATCCAGCGACTTGCCCGGCACGTTGCGGGCAACCGTCGTTGCCCGCACTTCCTGTACGGCGGCCGGGGCTGGGTTTTCCGCTGTTTGCTTGCGCGCGGGTTTGGGTTTCTGCGGCTGACGGATGAGCATGTTTGAATTCCTCGTTCTCAGGCGTTCGTTCTCAGGCGGCCGAGCGGCTGCGGCCCAGAACGTTCTTGAGACGGCTGATGATGTTGCTGCTCTGCAGGCTGGTTTTGCGTGGCGTGTGCCCGCACGCCAGATCGGTCAGTTCCAGCAGGCTGCTTTGGAACGCTGGCGCGCTGGACAGGCGCAGTGGGCCTGTCAGCAGGCTGCTGCTCAGGGACTGACCGGCATAGGGCAGAACCAGATCAATACGTCGTTCGACGAACTCCTCGAATTGCTTGCGCTCGACACCCGACGCCAGGTTGCCGCGTGACGGGTTGATCACCAGCAGCAGATGCTGACCGTCGCTTTCATCGCCAATCTCACGCAACAAACGGTGGGTGTTGCGTGCGTCCTGGACGTTCATGTCGGCAAGGACGATGCGCGTTTGCGCGTGGGCCAGGACATCCATGCAGCCGCTTGGGCGACCAGCCGGTAAGTCCCAGATCACCTGATTGAACATGCGGCACAGATTGCCGCCCAGGCTCAGCAGCTGCTCTACCGAGAGGTGCGTATCAATCTGGTAGCTGGGCTCTTGGGCCAGCAGGTGCAGGCGGTCGTTGATCTTGCCCATGGAACGTTGCAGGAAGCGGCTGTCGATCTCGTTGCTGCTCAAGGCACCCGCCAGTCCGGCATCACCGTCGTAGCCCAGAAGCAAGGCGAGATCACCGTTGTGGCGGTCGAAATCCACGATGGCAGTGGCGGTATGACGTTGCTCTGAAAGCAACTGTGCCAACCCTGTGGCCACCGTGCTGCTGCCGCAACCGCCGCTGGCGCCGGTAATGGCAATGGTACGACCGTTACGCACGCCATGGGCTTCGTGCTGGTCTGCGCCTTGTGCTCTGGCCAGCGTTGCCGCCAGCAAGTCGAAGGGAACCGGCTTGACCAGGTAATCGCACACGCCGTTGCGCAGCAGTGTGCGATAGAGATCGACATCCTGTCGGCTGCCGGTCGCGACGATCTGGCAGGTGGGGTCGCAGTTTTCAAACAGCTCGCTGAGTGACTGCAACGGCAGTGGGTCGCCGTCGATATCCACCAGCATGACGGCTGGGGACGGGTTGATCTGACTCCAGTTGATGGCCGCGCTGATACCACCCGGCATTACGTGGCTGGCGTCGTGGCCCAGACGCACGATCTGCTCGACGTAGCGCTGTGCTTCCTGCCCGGAGGAGGGAAACAGCATGACGCCACTGTTCAACGGTTGGTTGTCACTGCTGTGGTTGTTGTCATTCATGTGGGTGTCCTCGCGGCGCCTGGCAGCACTGATTGCTGAAAGTTGCAGCGCGCCGTGCTCAGGCCCGGCTCGCTGCTCCAGAGGGTCAGTCTTCGTTGAAGTCGATATCGAGCAGCTCACGTGTCTCGCCATCCTGGTAGCGGGTCACGGCATTGACTGCAGCGGTCCCATCACCGGCGTCGAGGGTTTGTGCCCTGACCAGATCACGTGGGTCGGCGACCATGCGCGCGACGTTGGATCGATTGGCGCAACCCAGTGTGCCGACCGCCTGGTAGGGTTTGACGGTCCAGGTCTTGCTGTCAGTGATCCCGCAGTCCGGAGTCTTGACCACCAAGGCCTCGGAGACGATTTGCAGGTCCCAGTTCTGTGGATTACCCGTCTGAAGTTGTACCGGCGCAACCCGCAGTTGCTGGGGATTGGCACCTTGCTCGCGCAGGACACTGGCCAGCCGCTCAGCGAGTTTTTCTCCGACAGGTGTGAACGGTTGCAAGGTCAGGGTCTGATTGCGCAGACGTCCCTGGGCCTTGAGCAAGGTGTTGAGGTTGGCCAGCGATTCCGTGGTAAAACCACCATTGGGCGTAGCTTGCAACGACGTGACCATCGCCGAAGGGGCAACGGTGATTGCCTGAGCCTGGTCATCGGGGGCGAAACGGCTTTCGCGCATCTGGTTCAGCGGTCGGTCGCAGCCACCGAGCAACAGAGCCACGGCAACAAGGGAGAGCAATGATTTAGCAGCGGGCATGATGTTCTCCGGGTCTCAGTACAGGTAGCCGGCGGAAGCCTGGCTTGGCAGTTGGGCATCCAGTGCGCGAATGCCTCGGCCCGGTGTTTGCAGATCGCTCGGCATGGTCGGTTCGACGACGTAAGCGGTGGCGATGATGACCAGCTCGGTATCTTCCTGTGAGCTGGTTTCGGTCTCGAACAGGCGGCCAATACCAGGGATGCTCTTGAGGCCGGGTACGCCAGTGACCTGTTGGGCGACATTGCTGCGCAACATGCCCGCCAAAGCAAAGCTCTGGCCGCTGGCGAGTTCCACGGTGGTGTCCGCGCGGCGCACTTTGAATGCCGGAATGACGTTGCCCTGCAGAGTGACGGCGCCTTCGTCCGACAGGTCGCTGACTTCCGGAGCGACATGCAGGCTGATGCGGTTAGGTGACAGGAGTGTCGGTGTCATGCGCATGATCACCCCGTACTGCTTGTACTCGATGGTCACGTTGTTGTTAGTGATGATCACGATGGGCACTTCACCGCCCGCCGCAAAACCTGCGGTCTCACCGGACATCGCCGTCAGATTCGGTTCAGCCAGCACCGTGGCCAGCCCGTCTTCGGAAAGCGCGGTCAGCAGTCCCGACACCGTGGTCGAGCCACGAGTACGGGTGCCCTGGCCGACTGTGTTGGTCCCGGTCGGCTGGACGATGGCGCCGGTGGTGGCATCGAACAGGCTGCTGGCATTACTGAAGAAGAAGTTGCCGTCCTTGAGCGCCACGCCCCAGTTCATGCCCAGAGAGGTGGTCATGCTGCGCGACACTTCGACGATCCGCACGCTGATGTTGACCTGGGCGGACAGCTCGACTTTCAGCTGGTTGATGACTTTTGGAGCCTGAGCACCGCCACCGCCCCCCGGTGCTGCGCCGCCACCACCCCCTGCGCCGCCCCCTTGGGAACTGCTGTCTTCTGCACCCAGATAAGCCTCGACACTTTTGATGACCTGCTTGGCTTGCGCAGGTGTGCGCACACTGCCGCGGACGATCAGGCCACTGCCCGAGGACGGACCGAATTCGATTTTAGAGCCGGGGACTTCTTCGGCAATCTGTTTGCTCAGCGCTGACAGATCGTGTGTAGCGACCAAGCGCAGCGCCGCGATCACCTCGTCGTTTTCATCCATGGCATACAGCGTTGTGGTGCCCGCATTCTGGGCAAACACAAAGACGCTGCCCGGGGAGGGCACCTGAAAGCTGGCAACGGAAGGATCGGCCACCAGCACCGTGGTGGCGGCTCTTGGAAGTTGCAGCAAGCGGCCTTGCTTGACCAGCAATTGCACATCTTCGGTCTCTTTGACCTGCGTCAGCTTGCGCGGCAGATTCAGCCTTTTCGGTGCCGGTTGTTCCTCGACCACGTATTGGCCCTGATCGACCTCCTCCTGGCTTTGATCGGCTTCATCCAGGCCTGCCGGGGCATCCAGTGCGACGGCCGTGCTGGACCAGATCAGGCTTGCCGCGAGGGCGCAGGCCAGCGAGGCGGCGGGAGCTTTCGAAACGAACTTCATTGTCTGTGATTCCGATTGGGCTGTTCCGGCCGGTTCTGTTCCGGCGGTGTGCTATGACGATTCAGGGTTACCGGCCGAAGTCCAGGACTTCTGTCTGAACACCGCGGTACATCTGGACCTTGGGTGCTTTGGGGGCCTGGCCGCTAAAGCTGTCGTAGATGCTGGTGCTTTGAGTCAGTGAGGTGACCCGGCTCGGGTTTACGACCGAGGTTTGCGCAACCGGCTCGCTGGCACCGAGCAGGACCAGTTGCAAGGTGCCGATCTCCCTGGCTACCGCCAGCCGTTCCGCTTGCGCCGGGCTGACTTCCAGCGTCGCGGTGTCGTAGAACTCACGCTTGGTTTTCTTTGGTTCGGCTTCTTCACTGCGCGGCGTCAGTTCGCCACGGGTCACGTTGTTCAAGGCCAGCACGCGCACACCGCGCAACAACGTCTGCGATGCAAGACGCGGGACGATCTGGCCCGGCTGAAGCGTGGCTTCCTCCTTGTCGCGGTCCAGGCTGAGGATCACATCAACGCGATCGCCCGTGGAGATCAGGCCGGAGTTACTGGCTACGGCGCTGGTCGGCACCGAAATTGCCCGCAGGCCAGGTTTGAGTACCGCGGCGATGAACCCCGGTTGACCCGGGTGCACCAGCAGGTTGCTGGCCAGCGCCTCGTTTTTGGCAATGGGTTGGCGCACGGTTGCACCCAGCACCATGCCGACGTTGTCCTTGCTCTTGAGGAAGTAGAGCAGCGGCGAATGCTCCTGCTCGGTCTCTTCCCAGCGCACCGCTGCGGTGTCGATGAACTCGCCGGGCTTGAGATCGCGGCTGGCAACCAGGATGGCCTGCAGGTTTGCCTGTTCGACCTTTTTAGGCGCTTGCTGCTGGACGACGGTGGCAGGCGCAGGTTTCAACATGACTCGGACCAGCAGCGCTGCACTGCCAGCCACCAGCAAGGTGCCTGCCAGAAGAAGAATGGAGGGGGCTTTCATGAGTGAACCGTGCTGTCAGGAGTGAATGGGGACGAACAGGGTGTAAAGCGCGCCGGTCGCAATGGCCAGGCCATAAGGAATGCCGAGCGGGCGGTTTTCCGTCAGGACTGTCGGTATCTCGATATCCAGTTTCAGGTGCTGTGTTGCCAACTGCTGCCAGCCTCTGGCGAGGCTGTTTTCGACAATGCTCAACATCGGCAGCAGCAGCGCCAATACCCCACCGGCCAAGGCTGTGACGATGAGAAAAACCATTTGCCCGTCGCCAGCCCACAGGCACAGCACAGCCATCAGTTTTACGTCACCGGCACCCACCCGGCCGAGGCAGAACAAGCAGTAGCCGACCAGCAGCACCATGACGGCGGTTGCTGCGCAACGCGCCAGCAGACTCATCAATTGGCTGCCGCTCATCTCGCCCCACGGCCCTGAGCCGAACGCAGCGGACAGCGGTAAAAACAGCCAGACGACCAGCAGCAACACCACCAGTAAATTGTGAATACGGCGGTAGAGCAGATCTGAACAGATCACCCAGGCCAGCGCTGGAAGCAGAACCAGCATGATGAAAGTGTCGCCCATGACCGGCTCCGATTCGCGTACTTACTTCGAGGCGCCAGGGGTATTGGTGTTGGTGATCTGGTCGGCGATAGACGCGAAGCGATCTTTCAGGGCTGTCACGAATACGCCGTCGGAGCCGAAGATCACGCCAATCGCGGCGGCCATGGCGGCAGCCAGAATGCCGTATTCAATGGCAGTCACACCGCTTTCATCAGCGAGGAATTTTTTCAGGGACGGGGACATAGAGAAGGCTCCTTTGATCGGCTCGGTATTGAAATCTGATCTGGGGAAGTGTGTCCCCGGAATGGCCGATATTAAGATTCATTCTCAATTGGTTAACAAGCACGCGATTATTAAGAATGCTTAAGGAACCTCGCCCCTCAGCGCAGTTCCTGGCGGGCTTTGATCTTGATGGTCGCGCGTAAGCCAGGGTTGTTATTGAGCAGCTTCAGCGAGCCGCCATGCAGGTCACATATTGCCTTGCTAAGGGTTAGTCCCAGGCCATTGCCAGGAACGTTGCCGCTGGTGTCCAGGCGTTGAAAGCGTTCCATGGCCTTGTCGTTCATCTGAGTTGGAATACCCGGTCCGCAATCGGCGACGCCCAAGTGACACCAGTCCTGATGATGGGAGGCGAAGAGGGTGATGGGCAGTCCGCTCGGGGCATATTTCAGGGCGTTGTCCACCAGATTGGCCATGGCTTGAAACAGCAAGGCCCGGTCACCGTAGAGCCAGCAGCGGCTATCAGTGTCGATCAGTAGCGGGCAGCCCAACTCTTCGGCCATTGGCAAGTAGTAATCGCGTACGTCAATGAGCAGTTCGTTGGCCTGAATGCTTTCGAAATCATGAGCACAACGGCCGGTTTCCACTTCACCCACGCGCATCACGGCGCGGAACAGATTCTGAATGCGCTCACTTTCTTTGACGGCCTGCAGCAGCTCTGCGCGAATGTCGCCGTCGACACCTTCGGTGGCGTTTTGCAGCCTGCTCTGCAGGCGCGTCAAGGGCGTGCGCAGTTCATGGGCGATATGGCTGGTGACGTTACGCACTTCGTCCATCAAGCGGTTGATGCGCTGCAGGCATAGGTTGACGTCGCTGCCCAGTTGGTCGAACTCGTCCCCGTATTCGTCGTAGGGCACGGTCACGCTGTGATCACCCTTGGCGTAAAGCGCCAAGGCGTGGCGGATACGATTGATGCGGTACATGTTGCGCATACTGAACGGCAAGCTGGTGAGCAGGATGAACAACAAAATCAGCAGCAGGCCTGCGCCAGTCAGCAATGGAATGATGCGGGTACGCTCCAGCATTGGATGCAGATCGTACGCGCTGAAGTAGTGACCGCCATCGGCGAGGGGCACCAGCAAACCGAGTATTTCGCTCTCGTTACCCTGCGCATCGATGACTTGGGTATGGCGCCAGTTGTTGCTGCAGGCTTCTTTGCAGTGCCTTTGCGGAAGCAGATTAGCGTCACCGAAAACAACCTTGTCATCACGGTCGAACAGCAGCGCGTGACGGTCCTTGCGGGTTTCAAAAGGGTCGCGATACGCGAGCGCTGCCAGCACTTGCTCGGTTTTTTGCAGGCGGCCATTGAGCTGTTGCGAGCGCACATCGGCCAGGATCATCTCGCGCACATGGCTGCGCATGACGATTTCCAGCAGGTGGTTACACAAGATGATCGAGGCCAGCGCTACCAGCAAACAAATGAAGGCGATGGTGGTGGCCTGACGAAAGTTACTGGTGTTGAGGAGCAGCCTCAGGTTATCGGTGTTAACCAAGGGCGTATCCAATCGCGCGAATCGTACGGATCATCGAGCGCTGGAAACCTTTGTCGACCTTGGTGCGCAGTTTCGACAGATGAACGTCGATCAGGTTGGTCTGCGGATCGAAGTGATAACCCCATACTTTTTCCAGCAGCATGCCGCGGGTAACGGTCTGACCATTGTTTTTAGCCAGTACCAGCAGCAGCTTGTATTCCTTATCGGTGAGGTCGATGCGCTGACCACCGCGGGTCACTTCACGACGACCCAGATCAATGTGCAGGTCTTCAATCTGAATGCTTTCTTCCTGAGTCGACTGGCTGCGGCGACGTGCGAGCAATTCCAGGCGCAGCAGCAACTCGGTGAAATCGAAAGGCTTGCCCAGATAATCATCGGCCCCCGCACGCAGGCCTTCCACACGGTCTGCTGACTGGTCGTTGGCCGAGAGGATGAGCACCGGTGGATGAGGTTTGCCGTGCAGACGCGTCAGCACTTCAATACCGTCCATTTTCGGCAGGATGCGGTCGAGGATGACCACGTCAAAGGCTTCCCGCTCGAGCATTTCCAGAGCACCTTCGCCGTTATCGGTCATTCGACAGTTGTGGCCGCTTGCATGCAGTTTACTGCCAAGCCAGTGGCTCACAGCCACATCGTCCTCTACCACCAGTACTCGCATGTTGATCTTCCTTCTGGCTTTGCTCTAAGCGGGTTCTCTTTTAACAACAGTGCGCTTGGAATAGGGTTAAGAATTGTTAAATGTAATGATAATGATTCTCACTATTGTTGCATGATAGTCAAATGCCATGCAATTGGCTTATGAATGCTTTTGATGAATGCATTGAAAGAGGGGGGGAGGGCCGCAGGATGGGTGTGCCAGGTGGAGCGTTGTCTCGTCTGATCGAGTCCTGTTGGAGCGAGGCTTGCCCGCGAATCAGTCGCCCCATTGGATCAGATGTACCGAGTTATCGTTCTTCGCGGGCAAGCCTCGCTCCAGCAGTTCAACCTGGAGTCTGTCGTATGGATCGCATTCCAGTTCCGTCGCCCTGTGCTCCGCACCTCAATGAATAATGAACTTGGTGAAGTCGCACGCATTGCGCGTGATGGCCAGAATGTCAGCCATGAACCGGTCATCCTCGGTGCTGCGATGCATAGCCTTGTAGGAAATCTGCGGCAGTGCGGGTGTGACATCCAGCCGTTGTAAAAGCTTGCGATCCAGCACATGGCTCAGACAGTGCAAGGGCAGGCAAGCGGTTGCCAGCCCGGACACTGCCAGGCCGATCTGCGCCAGCAGGTTGTTACAGGTAATCGACTTGGCGATGTCGATGCCTTTCATTTTGAACCACTGCCCATAGGCCATGCCCATGCCTGACAGCGCTCCCTGAATGATCAGAGTGCGCGACGCCAGTTCTTCCAGCGTCATGCTCGTCTGATCACCCGCCAAAGCCGGTGTACACATCCAGGCGTTCTCCACTGAGTCGAGTTTCTCGGCGGAAAAGCGATTGTCCTGGAAGATGTCCGGAACAATGATCAGGTCGATGGAGTTGCTCGCCAAACGCTCGTAAAGCACCGGGCTGAGATCCACTTCCGGGATGATTTCCACCAGTGGATAGGCGCTGCGAATGCCACTGACCAGATCCGGTAACCAGGTCAGCGCGGTCAGCTCCGTAACCCCCAGACGCAACTTGCGTTGCAGGTTCTCCGGGCTCTCCAGGCGCTGCAGCATGGCGTCCCGCTGATTCAACAGATTTGAGGCCAGCGCGACCAGTTCTTCACCCATAGGTGTGAGTTGCGCACTGCGTCGTGACCGGTCAAACAGCGGTTGCCCGTAACGCGTTTCCAGGTCCTGAATACGCTTGGAAATGGCTGACTGCGTGGTGTTCAGGTGGTCGGCTGCCGAGTCGAAACTGCCCAGCCGTGCGACCCAGAAAATCGCTTCTATCTGCTTGATCGTAATCATTCCGGAGTCCTCATTAGCTTCCTGAAAGATTCCCTCGGGAGATGAATAAACACAACAAAAAATCGCTTTTTGTTCGTTTTGGCAATCAGTAGTCTTCAAGGCAACCGAGCCTAAACCTACAGGTCATCCACAATGTCGTACCCGCTTTCGAACAGACTGAATCGTTTTGCATCGTCCGCCAGTGTTGCCGCGAAAGCGCGAGTCATGGAGCTTGAAGCCGCTGGCAAGAAGATCCTCGACTTCTGCGTCGGCGAGCCGGACTTCGTCACCCCGACTTCGATTATCGAAGCTGCGCGCACTGCCGCACTGGCAGGGCAGACTCGCTACACCGCGACCACCGGCACCAAACAGCTGAAGACCGCCGTGCAGCGCAAGTTCAAGCAAGACAACGGCCTGGATTATTCACTGGCTGAAATCGTTGTCGGGTCGGGTGCCAAGCAACTGATCTACACCGCCTTCACCTGCACCGTGGACGAGGGCGACGAAGTGATCATCCCCGCGCCTTACTGGGTCAGCTATCCGGACATCGTCAAGCTCAATGGCGGTGTACCGGTTATCGTCGAGTGCCCGGACTCCCAGGGCTTCAAGCTCAAGCCTGAGCAACTCGAAGCCGCGATCACGCCGAAGACCAAGTGGCTGGTGCTCAACTCACCGAACAATCCAAGCGGCGCGATTTACAGCGAAGCGGAAATGCAGGCCATCGTCGACGTGCTGGTGCGTCATCCGCACGTGTGGCTGATGACTGACGAGATTTACGAACACTTCAACTACGCCGGTGCCGCATTGCCCGCGCCTGCCGTGCAAGCCCCGGAACTCAAGGAGCGCACGCTGGTGATCAACGGTGTATCCAAGGCTTACGCCATGACCGGCTGGCGCATTGGTTATGCTGGCGGTCCGGTTGCGCTGATCAAGGCCATGGACAAATTGATGTCGCAAAGCATCGGCGGCGCATCGGCGGTGAGTCAGGCTGCCGCAGTGGCAGCGCTCGAAGAGGGTGGTAGTTTCGTCGCAGAGGCTGCGCGGGTATTTGCTGAGCGCCGCAATCTGATCATCGAATTGCTGAATGACGTACCGGGCCTCAAGTGCCTGGCCATTGAAGGGGCCTTTTATGCCTACCCTAACTGCGGCGGTCTGATCGGCAAGCGCACGCCAGACGGTGTGGTGCTGCAGTCGGATCTGGATGTCCGCAACTACTTGCTCGAGAGCGCCAATGTCGCTGTGCTCGATGGTGCGGCTTACGGCCTGTCACCTTATCTGCGTCTCTCGTTTGCCACGTCGACCGAGATCATTACCGAAGGGTGCCGGAGAATGAAGGAGGCATGCCAGGCATTGAGTTGAGGTGAGTCGTGGCCAAAAACTACTTTCAAAAAAACTAAAAAAAGATCCGCTTTTATTTCTGCCCTCATTTTTGAAGAGATACCGACCATGATGAAAAAGGTTTTGCTTACTTTGATGGGGTTGATGGCAGCAACCACGGTAATGGCTGACGGCTTACAGGACGTCAAGGATCGCGGAACCCTGCGTTGCGCGACGTTGACTGACAGCGTGCCCCTGGGATATCAGGATCCGACCACCCGGGAAATCGTTGGTCTGGATGTCGATTTGTGTAAATCCCTGGCCAAGCATCTGGGCGTCAAGGCCGAGCTGCAGGGCGTCGCCGTCAGTGCGCGGATCCCGACGCTGATTTCCGGCCGCGCCGATGTAGTAGCCGCCGCGTTGGGTTACACCAAGGAGCGTGCCGAGCAGATCGATTTCTCTTCGGCTTACTATCAGGTGCCGATCAAAGTGCTGGTCAAAGGCGACAGCGGCATCAAGTCGTTCGCGGATCTGGCGGACAAGCGCGTCAGTGCCATCAAGAGCTCCACGCCGGAGTTGTATGCACGCCAGCAAATCACCGACGCCAAAGTCGTAGGCTTTGAAGACGCGCCTTCAGCGTTCCTGGCCCTGCAACAAGGCAAGGTTCAAGGCATGGCGATGACCGAGCCAGCATCGATCCGCTTTCATACCCGCAGCCAGAACATGCGTTTTCTTGATCAGGCGCTGCACTTCGAGCCTAACTGCGTAGGCGTCAAAAAAGGCGAAACCGCGCTGACCAATGCCATCAATCAGGCACTGGTAGACATGGAAGCCAGCGGCGAGCTGCAAGCACTCTGGGATCACTGGTACGGCGACCAGACGGAATACAAGCTGGTGCGTGAAAAGAAGCTCACCGCGCTATCTGATTTCCAGTGATTGAAAGCGGGCCGCTTCATGCGGCCCGATCGAGGTGCTTGTGTCAATTTTCAATGGCTTCGGTTCCCTGCTTCAGGGGGACTACCTGCACGCGTTTCTGGGCGGGGCAGGGGTAACACTGCAACTTTTCTTCATCTCGGCAGTGCTGGCATTCGTGCTGGCGTGCCTGTTGATGGGGATCCGCTTGATCCCCGGACGGATCGGCGATTTCGTGGTGGCGGTCTTTGTTGAATATCACCGCAACGTGCCCAGCCTTGTGCAGCTGTTTGTGTGGTACTTCGGCATCCCGCAACTGCTGCCGCTGGCTGCACAGGACTGGATCAACGGCCACGGCGGCGAAGTGATTTTCGCCATTATCGCGCTGACGTTGAACAGCGCGGCTTACGTCTCCGAAGACTTGCGCAGCGGCTTCCGCTCGTTGCCCAACGGCCAGACCGAAGCGGCCCGTGCGCTGGGGATCAATTACGTGCAAACCCTGCGCAAGATTCTGATTCCGCAGGCCATGCGCGCATCGGCTCCATCGCTGGTCAATCAGGCGCTTTCTCTGTTCAAGACCACCGCACTGGCCATGGCCATCGGCACCGCGGAAATGATGTACATCACGCGGCAGATCGAAGGTGAAACCTACATGACCTTCCAGACCTTTGCCGTGGCAAGTCTGTTCTACCTGATCGGCTCCTGGACGATCATGATTCTGGGTGCCGTCTGGCAGCGACGCATCGATCTGCGGATGGCGAGGTAACCATGCTCGAGATTCTTCACGATTACGGGATTCTGCTGCTGATCGGGCAGTACCCCCAAGGACCGCTGGGCGGTCTGGCACTGACCATCATCATCGCGTTGCTGGCGCTGATTATTTCGTTCCCGCTGGCGGTCTTGATGGGCCTGGCGCGCACTTCATCCATAGCACCGATTCGCAACGTGGCCATGGGTTACACCTATGTGGTGCGGGCCATCCCGCTACTGTTGCTGATCTTCTGGTGCTACTTCGCGGTGCCGCTGATTACCGGTATCAACATCTCCGGCTTCGTCACCATGCTGGTGGCGCTGGTGGTGTACGAAGGGGCTTATCTGGGTGAGGTAGTACGTGCCGGGATCAACGCGGTGCCCAAGGGTCAGGTTGAAGCGGCGCGGGCAATTGGCATGAGCTACGCCCAGTGCATGCGCAAGATCGTGCTGCCGCAGGCGCTGTTCAACATGCTGCCGAGCATCCTCAACCAATTCATCATGATCACCAAGAACACCTCGCTGGCTTACTTGATCGGTACGCAGGAAGTGACTTTTGCGGCCTATCAGATCAACAACCAGCTGTTGACCCAGCCGTTCGAGGTCTACGCGCTGCTGGCCGGTTTCTATTTCGTGTTGTGCTTCTCGCTGAGTCGTCTCGCCAAATGGCTGGAGGACACCATCAACCGCAAGCGTCTGGGTTCTGCCCGCGTAGTAGATGAAAGCATCGAAGAAAATCCAGTTCTGGTGGGGCAACCTAAATGATCGAATTCAAGAACGTGAACAAGTGGTACGGCGAATATCGCGCCCTGAGCGATATCACTGAGCAAGTAACCGCTGGTGAAGTGGTTGTGGTGTGCGGGCCTTCGGGGTCGGGGAAATCCACTTTGATTCGTACCGTGAACCGCCTTGAGGAAATCCAGGACGGCAGCATTCTGATTTCCGGCGAAGACGTTCATGCCTCGAAAAAGAACCTCAATGCGTTGCGCAGCCGGGTGGGTTTCGTGTTCCAGAACTTCAACCTGTTCCCGCACATGAGCGTGCTGGATAACGTCATGATCGGGCCGATCACAGTGCTCAACCGCAACAAGACCGACGCCGCTAAAACTGCTCGTGATCTGCTTGCGAAGGTCGGGCTGGCGCACAAGGCCGACGCCATGCCATTGCAGTTGTCCGGTGGACAGCAACAGCGGGTGGCGATTGCCCGGGCGTTGGCCATGGAGCCACCGGTGATGCTGTTCGACGAGCCGACCAGCGCACTGGACCCGGAAATGGTCGGTGAGGTCCTGCAGGTTATGAAAGACCTCGCCTCCGAAGGCATGACCATGATTTGCGTAACCCACGAGATGGGCTTTGCCCGCGAAGTGGCTGACCGCATCTGGTTCATGGACGCAGGGCAGGTGCTGGAACGCGCTGCGCCGGAAGACTTCTTTACGGCACCGAAACACCCGCGTGCGGCCAAGTTCATCTCTGATATTCGGGCGCACTGATGAAACCGTCAGGATCGCCGCACCTGCCCGTTCGCAAGGACTGGCTGGCGCGGGTGGATGAACCGGCGATTGATCCGCAGTTGGCGATTGTCGATGCGCATCACCATCTGTGGGATCGTCCGGAAAACCATTACCTGCTGGACGATTATCTGGACGATCTCGACAGCGGTCATCGGGTGCTGGCATCGGTGTATGTGCAATGCCGCTCGATGTACAACATGGGCCGGCCCGAGTCGTTTCAATGTGTAGGTGAGGTGGAGTTCGCCAACGGTATAGCCGCGCTCAGTGCCAGCGGTCTTTATGGCCCGGCGCGCATTTGCAGCGCCATCGTGGCCGGTGCGGATTTGCGTCTGGGGCAGGCGGTGGTGCCAGTATTGGAAGAGATGCTTGAACGGGCGGGGCCACGGTTGCAGGGCATCCGTAACGTCACAGCCTGGCACGACGATCCGCAGGTGGTTTCAAACCCCAGGCCGCCGCCGTCCGGCATCCTCCTTGACACGCACTTTCGCAAGGGGGTGAGTCTTCTCAACGGTTACGGGCTGGCGCTGGATGTCTGGGGCTATCACACCCAGCTCGAGGAAATCCTGGATCTGGCCAGGTCCTTTCCGGATCAGGTGATCGTGCTGGACCACGTGGGCGGGCCCTTAGGCATCGGCCCGTATGCCGGTCGTCGGGAAGAGGTCTTCGCTCAGTGGTCGCGGCTGATCTGCCAATTGGCCAATTGCCCTAACGTACTGGTCAAGCTGGGTGGGTTGGGCATGGACGTCGGTGGCTTCGCGTTGCATACCCGTGAACTTCCGCCTGACTCAGACACGCTCGCCGAATTGTGGAGTCCTTATATCCTGCACTGCATCGAAGCGTTCGGTGTGGAACGTTGCATGTTTGAAAGTAACTTTCCGGTGGATAAGGGTATGTATTCCTATGGCGTGATGTGGAATGCGTTCAAGAAAATAACCGCTGACTTTACAGCGGCTGAAAAGCGCTTTCTGTTCAGTCAGACGGCAGCGTACACCTACAACTTGAATCTTGCTGATTGATGCAGGAGGCGCTTTAACCGCATCGTTCTTTATTCAGGCTTCATTCGTTATTTCGATTCCGATATCCGGGGCGTGGCTTCGTTCGCCCTGAAGAAAGTTATCCGCAGGTTTTTTAGTGTTCGGTTTTTGACTATTTATCTAACTCAAGATGGAGCGCCGTTGTTGGCGTTGGTCCGTCAGTACACAGTGAGGCGACAGCATGTCCAGTGGATTCAGAGTATTGAAACGCACCCGTCAGGTCAGCGTTGAACAGGTCGAAGGTTATCGTCAGGTGCCGGTGGCCAATGTCAGTGATTCAATGAATCGCATGACGGCTGGTGGCGCTGCGTTGCGGCCCATGCACCGTTCCGGCGTGCTGGCGGGTCCCGCGCTGACGGTGAAGTGCCGGCCCGGCGATAACCTGATGGTGCATTACGCCCTCGATATCGCCCAACCTGGCGATGTGATTGTCGTGGATGCCGGAGGGGATCTGACCAACGCAATCATTGGTGAATTGATGGTCGCCTACGCCATCAATAAGGGCTTGGGCGGTATCGTCATCAATGGTGCTATTCGAGATGCAGCCAGCATTGCCGCTGATGACTTTCCTGTCTTTGCCGCCGGTATCACTCATCGCGGTCCTTATAAAGATGGTCCCGGTGAAATCAATGTTCCGATTGCAATCAACGGCATGGTCATCGAGCCGGGCGATATGATTGTTGGCGATGACGACGGCTTGTTAAGCATTCCTTTTAATGAAGTCGACAGTGTTCTGAACAAAGCCAGCGCCAAACATGCAGCTGAAACTCAGCAACTTCTGGATATCGCTGAAGGCACTAACGACCGCCGTTGGGTTATCGACAGTCTCAAGAATAAAGGCTGCGTATTTCCGGAATAAAGCATCAACGCATTTGCTGTTTTATCGATGGAAAATGACCCTGCATCGCAGGCCGCTGAAACAGATGGTAAATCTGTAAGGGGCTGGCTAAAATCCGCCCGCCTTCAGCGGCTTGAGCCCTCGGACGTGAACGATTGGCTCCAAGACCGAACCACGACCCCTGGTCGACATACTTATAAAGCTGGAAGGCCCGTGAAAATGAGGTATTCCAGCTTTTTTTGTGTCTGCTTTTCGGGTGTAAACTCGCCTTGTGCGCTATCAGAGCGCTTGCAGGTCCAGCGAACATGACGCAAATTTCCGAACGCCTGTTGGTCCAGGCCCATCTTGATGCCAAACAGCCTAAAGAGCTGAGCATCGAAGAACAGGCCCATTACCGCGCAGCCATTGCGGCCGAGCTCAAGGCTCAGGACGCTGTGCTGGTGGCGCATTACTACTGCGATCCGGTGATTCAGGCGTTGGCGGAAGAAACCGGTGGCTGTGTTTCCGACTCACTGGAAATGGCCCGTTTCAGCAATAACCATTCGGCGAAAACCGTCCTGGTGGCTGGCGTTCGCTTCATGGGCGAGACCGCCAAAATCCTCAATCCTGAGAAACGCGTGCTGATGCCGACGCTTGAGGCGACCTGCTCGCTGGATCTGGGTTGCCCGGTGGACGAGTTCACCGCGTTCTGCGATCAGCATCCGGAGCGTACGGTGGTGGTTTATGCCAATACTTCCGCTGCTGTCAAAGCCCGTGCCGACTGGGTCGTGACGTCCGGTTGTGCGCTGGAAGTCGTTGAAAGCCTGATGGACAACGGCGAGAAAATCATCTGGGCACCGGACAAGCATTTGGGGCGTTACATCCAGCGTGAAACCGGTGCTGACATGTTGCTCTGGGACGGCGCCTGTATCGTCCATGAAGAGTTCAAGTCCAAGCAGCTTGAAGACATGAAGGCACTGTATCCAGAGGCGGCGATTCTGGTTCACCCGGAATCACCCGAGTCGGTGATTGATCTGGCCGATGCAGTGGGTTCGACCAGCCAGATGATCAAGGCCGCACAGACCTTGCCGAACAAGATGTTCATCGTGGCCACGGATCGCGGCATTTTCTACAAGATGCAGCAGTTGTGTCCGGACAAGATTTTCATCGAAGCGCCCACTGCCGGTAACGGCGCGGCCTGCCGTAGTTGCGCGCATTGCCCATGGATGGCGATGAACACCCTTGAACGTACCTTGCAGTGTCTGCGAGAGGGCACCAACGAAATCTTCGTAGATCCTGCAGTGATTCCCCATGCGGTCAGGCCGTTGCAGCGGATGTTGGACTTCACCCAGGCGGCGCGGATGAGGCAGATGGGAAATGCCTGACGGCTAACGGAGCAGATCCTGTAGGAGCGCACGAGCACCGCGAGGCCGCGATAGCGGTCTGCCTGATAAACCGCTATCG
>NZ_JBTOQI010000013.1:0-88843 GCF_055283875.1 Pseudomonas sp. HP_14
CCGCGATAGCGTTCTGCCTGACACACCGCTATCGCGGCCTCGCGGTGCTCGTGCGCTCCTACAGGGTCCTCATTTACCCTGTGACTGCGCGATGGGATCAATCCCCGCGAATGTACTGCTCCAGCTGTTCGATCAGGCTGGCCTGCTCGGAGATGGCTTCTTTGACCAGGTCGCCGATGGACAGCAGCCCCAGCAGTTGACCTTCTTCCACGACCGGCAGGTGGCGCAGGTGGCTGTCGGTCATGATGCCCATGCAGGTTTCGACGCTTTGCAGGGAGTCGACGGTGATCACCTTGTTGCTCATGATCGCGCTGACCGGGGTGCCGACCGAGGAGCGGCCCTGAAGGACCATCTTGCGTGCGTAGTCACGTTCACTGACGACGCCCACCAGCTTGCCGTTGTCTACCACTGGCAAGGCACCGATGTTTTTCTCGGCCATGAGCCTGAGGGCATCGAGCACCATCTGGTGGGGGGAGATGGTGTGGACCTGCTGATTGGACGACGCCTTGAGCTTGAGCAGTTGCGCAACGGTTTTCATTTGTTGTTCTCCCATGACGACCCGAGGCGGCGTAGGGCGGCCTGACAGTCTGCCAACAGCATCTTAGACCACGCCCCGCAGAGCAAGCTGCAAAACCGGATCAGGGCATTAGAAAAGCGCTATTTGTGCAGAATTGCATGCTGGATGTCGTGCAGAGGCATGATGCGCTGCGCGGCATTCAGTTTGATCGCTTCCTTGGGCATGCCAAACACCACGCACGAGGCTTCGTCCTGGGCGACCGTAGAACTGCCCGCGTCGAGCATTTCTTTGAGGCCCCTGGCGCCATCATCGCCCATGCCGGTCATGATGATGCCGGTGGCGTTCTTGCCAGCAAATTTGGCCACCGAGCGAAACAACACATCGACTGAAGGGCGATGGCGGTTAACGAGCGGGCCATCCACTACTTGCACGTGATAAAACGCGCCGCTGCGGGTGACCATCATGTGTTTGCCGCCCGGTGCAATCAGTGCGAGGCCTGGCAGGATGCGGTCGTTGTTTTTCGCCTCGCGCACCTCGATCTGCGACAGCCCGTTAAGGCGCTCTGCGAAGGACGCGGTAAATTTCTCCGGCATGTGCTGGACGATGACGATGCCGGGGCATACCCGTGGCAAAGCGGTCAGCACCGCTTCCAGGGCCTGGGTGCCCCCTGTGGAAGTTCCCAGCGCGACAATTCGCTCGGTGGTCTGGGCCATGGCGTGACCCTGTGCGGCAGGCAGAATCGCATCGGCGCTCAGGCGTGTCGCGGGTGTCAGCACGGGTGCTGGCGCACGTCGGCCGAGGTTTTTGACATTGGCGTTGGCGGCGGCGCGAATCGCGCCTACCAGCTCTGCGGCGGACTCCAGCAGAAAGTTCTTCAGGCCAGTGGTCGGTTTGGTGATGACTTCCACGGCACCCGCCGACATGGCCTGCAGGCTGGTTTCCGCGCCTTTCTGGGTCAGTGACGAACAGATCACTACCGGAGTGGGGCGCTCGCTCATGATTTTCTTCAGGAAAGTAATGCCGTCCATGCGCGGCATTTCCACGTCGAGCACTATCACGTCCGGCCACTCTTTGGCCAGTTTATCCATGGCGAAGATCGGATCGGAGGCTGCACCCATCACATGGATGTCAGGTGTGTCGTTAAGGATACCCAGCAGAACCTGACGAACTACCGCCGAGTCATCGACTAGCAGTACGCTTATTTTTTTCGTCGCCATGTTCCGTGCTTGTCCTTATTGGTTTGTGCCTGACCCACACATGTCCGTTGCAGAGTTCGAAAATGACGTTGCGGTAGCCTGTGCTGCCCATGTCCTGTGCGATCAGGTCCAGGTTATGGCTATCGGCAAGTTGCAGTGCCGCGCTGATGTTCATCCGCGCAACATCGCTGTAATGCACGCCGCGCTTGTGGTGCGGAAACATTTCGCCGCCGCCGAACAGCTTGAGCTGATAATCCTCAGGCGCTGTGCGGTGTGCCTTGGCGTGCTCGATGAACATCTCGATCGCTTCGTCAGCGTATTTACCGTTGAGCACGCCGCATCGGTGAGTCCGGCTGGGTAGCATGAAGTGGCACATGGCGCCGATCTTGCGCACCGGATGCCACAAGGTGATACCTACGCAGGACCCAAGGATGGTGCGGATACGGGTAGGGCTTGTTGCGAAGTGAAAATCGCCGGGTGCCAGAAAGACTTCATCAACGGTGGTTTTCATGGCTTGCGATAGATCGAAGGCGCTACCAGTTTCAGTGCATCGCTGACGCCATTGAGGCTTTCAGAGTGGCTGACAATGAAATACCCGCCGGACTTGAGGCGCGGGAGCAAACGGGCAACAACCTTGATCTTGGTCTCCTGGTCAAAATAAATCATCACGTTACGAAGAAAGATCACGTCGAACTCGCCGAGTTCCGGCAGGGCCTCATTTAGATTGACCTGAATAAAGTTGACCCGGTTGCGCAACCCCCGGTCCACGAGGAAAGTACCGTGCTGATTACCGATGCCTTTGAGGCAGTACTTGTGCAGCAAAGGTACTGGCAGGTTGGTTGCGCGCTCCATAGGGTAATGCCCGGCGCGTGCTTTGGCGAGCACCTGGCTGCTGATATCCGAACCAATGATTTCCCATGGCGTGGTGCCCAGGCTTTCGGCCAGGGTCATCGCCAGGCTATATGGCTCCTCGCCCGACGAACTCGCAGCACTCCACACCCGGAAAGTCTTGCCCGGTGTCGCTTTAGGCAATACCTGCTGGCGCAGAAAATCGAAATGCTTGGGTTCACGAAAAAAGTACGTTTCGTTGGTGGTGAGCAAGTCCAGCGCAACTTGCAGTTCGTCGCTGCGCTGGCCACTCATGATCAGCTTGAAGTACTCGCCGTAGCTTTCCAGCCCATAGTGCTTGAGCCGCTTGAACAAGCGACCCGCAACCAGTGCTTTTTTTGCAGGCGACAGGCTGATGCCCGCAGCCCCGTACAACCAGGACTGAAACTGGCTGAATTCCCTGTCATTGAGCACTGTTCCGTTCACGATATCTGCCTGTCCCTGGTCAGCGTTGTTCGGCGTCGATAGCCGGAATCTGATCAACTTCAGCCAGCTTCGACATTTCGTCGATGGACAACACCTGATCGACTTCCAGAACGATGACAAACTTGCCATCGACCTTGGCCATGCCACTGATGAAGTCGGCGCGGATCTTTGCACCGAAACTCGGTGGCGGCTCGATCTGCGAAGCAGGGATGTCCATGACCGCCGAGACGGTGTCCACCAGCAAGCCGATGTCCTGGGACTGACCGTCCGCAGCACTGGCTTCGATGATCACCACGCAGCTACGGCGGGTGGTGGTCGAATTGGGGCGGCCGAAGCGCGCCGACAGATCCACCACCGGCACGACCGCGCCGCGCAGGTTGATCACCCCGCGGACGAAGGCCGGCATCATCGGTACGACAGTGAGATTGCCGTACTCGATGATTTCCTTGATGCCGAGGATACCGATGGCGAACATCTCGGTGCCGAGCATGAACGTCAGGTACTGCTCCTGCTCCTCAACGACTGTTGCGTTTTGTCGTGTCGTGGCGATTGCGCCCATGTCTGTCTCCTTTCAAGGCAAGCGTGTGGGTGGATCCGCTCAGAATCGAGTGAACTCGGATTCATCCGGAGTGCTTGCCATGTTGTACGCAAACGATTTCTGCGGCGCTTGCGTAGCCGGGCGAGACGGCTTGCGGCTTGAAGTCCCTGAGGAGTTATCAAACTTCGCTGGCTGGTTGGCTGCTTTTGGCGCCGCGTCCAGGGTGAAGAAGCTCATGGCCTGCTGCAGTTGTTCAGCCTGGCTACTCATCTCCTCGGCTGTGGCGGCGAGTTCTTCGCTGCTCGATGCGTTCTGTTGCGTAACCGAGTTGAGCTGGGTCATGGCCGTGTTGATCTGCGCGACACCGGCAGCCTGTTCTTCAGACGCAGCGCTGATTTCCTGCACCAGGTCCGAGGTTTTGTTGATGGACGGCACCATCTCGTTGAGCAGGTTGCCGGCTTTCTCTGCCATGTCGACACTGCTGGAAGACAGTTCGCCAATTTCCTGCGCGGCCACCTGGCTGCGTTCTGCGAGCTTGCGCACTTCAGCGGCGACCACTGCGAAACCTTTACCATGCTCACCCGCACGAGCGGCTTCGATGGCGGCATTGAGTGCCAACAGGTTGGTTTGGTAAGCGATGTCATCGATGATGCTGATGCGCTGGGCGATCTTTTTCATGGCCACAACGGTCTGCTGTACGGATTCACCACCGTCGGTGGCTTCCTTGGCAGCCTTGCTGGCCATGCCGTCGGTGACTTTGGCGTTCTCGGTGTTCTGGTTGATGCTGGCGCTCATCTGTTCGATGGAGGCGCTGGTTTCTTCAACGCTGGCGGCTTGCTCGCTGGTCGCCTGGCTCATGGACTGGGCGGTAGCACTGACTTCTTCGGAGGCGCTGGCCAGATTGTCGGCCGCGTTACGCACTTCACCGATGATGTGCGATAGCTTGCCCACCATGTTTTGCATGGCGTTGATAACCATGCCGGTTTCGTCTTTCGATCCGGCTTCAATACGAACGTTGAGGTTGCCTTCGGCCAATTGCTCGGCAACCGAAGCGGCTTCTTTCAACGGGCGGGAAATGATCCGCGAGATGAACAGTGCCAGACCCAGGCCGATGACCAGTGCAGCGATCAATACGCCGACGATCGAGACCCGCGCACTGTCGTACAGTGCATCACCGCGCTGACTGGCGGCTTCAGCACCGGCATCATTAAGCTCTACCAGTTTTTGCAGGTCGCCCGTAACCAGGTCGAACTGGCGCTTGGACTCACCCGCCAGCATGGCGCGGGCTTCATCTTCGCGGCTCTGGTTGGACAGGGCCTGCAAGTCCTTGCTGACCGCCAGATAAGCCGCCCAGTCATTTTTTGTGACGGTGAAGAGGCGACGATCCTCGTCGTTGCTCAACAGTTTTTCATAGGTGTCCAGACGAGTTTCGAACTGCTTTCTTTCGGCCGCTGCTTCAAGCGCAATCGCGTTCTTGTCATCGAGGGACAGTGCCGCCACGTGACGGTTTTCCTTGATGCGATAATTCGCGGCGAAGAAACGCATGCCCGACGCGGCGCGCATCGACGGCATCCAGTTATCGCGAATCTCACTGGCAGTGTCGTTCACCTGACCCAGCTGAATGATGGAAAAAACGCCCATGACTGCGGTGAGGGCGAGCACCGTGAGAAATGACGCGATCAACTTTGTGGCGATCTTCAGATCGTAAAACCATTTCATCGGGTGTTACCTCCATGGAAATGCATGTGCATCAACGAGCAGTGGCTGGCGATTGGGCTTGATTAGCGGTGTAGCGTGTTTCTAGATGTACGATTTGGCTGAGCAGAGCTGGAACGTCGAGGATCAACGCCACCGCGCCACTGCCCAGGATGGTTGAGCCGCTGATGCCGCGCAGTGCGCCGAACAGCTTGCCCAACGGTTTGATAACGGTCTGGAACTCGCCCAGCAGATCGTCTACGACCAGTCCCGCCTTGTGCTCGGCATAGCGCACCACCACCACGTTTTGGCGACGTGCGGCAGGACCGTCGTGGTGGAAGTGGTCACGCAGGTACACCAGTGGCAGGACTTCGCCGCGCAAATCCAGATAACCCTGTTCGCGGCTGATCTGACGGTCGTCTTCACTGAGTTCTATGCACTCCTGAACCATGTCCAGAGGGATCACATAAGTGGACTGGCCAATGCCGACCAGGAAGCCATTGATGATGGCCAGGGTCAGCGGCAGGCGGATGCGTATCACGGTGCCCTGGCCCGGCTTGCTGTCCAGATCGACAGTGCCGCGCAGCAAGGTGATGTTGCGCTTGACCACGTCCATGCCCACGCCACGGCCCGAAAGGTTGGTGACGGCCTGGGCAGTAGAGAAGCCCGCTTCGAATATCAGGTTGTAGATTTCCTGATCGGTGAGGGTCGCGCCGGGGGCGATCAGGCCGCGTTCCTGGGCTTTCTCCAGAATCCGGTCGCGATTCAGTCCCGCGCCATCATCGGCGATTTCGAGGACGATACTGCCCGAGTCGTGGTAAGCGTTGAGATGCAGATGGCCCTTGGACGGTTTGCCAGCGGCGAGTCGTGCCTCGGCGCTTTCAATCCCGTGGTCCATGGCGTTGCGCAGCAAGTGCATGAGCGGATCGCCGATTTTCTCGACGACCGTTTTGTCCAGTTCGGTTTCGGCACCGCTGATGATCAGGTCGATGTCTTTGCCCAGCTCCTGGCTGACATCACGCACGACCCGGCGGAAGCGGTTGAAGGTGTCGCCGATGGGGATCATCCGCAGGCGCAACGCACCATCAAGAATTTCCTCCACCAGCCCGGAGACCGTTGAAGTCGACTCCTGCAAAGGGTCGTTGTCGCAGGTGCGGGCTAGCAGGGTGGCACCCGCACTCGCGATGACCAGTTCGCCCACCAGATTGATCAGTTCGTCGAGCTTGTCAGCGTTGACCCGCACGTAACGGCCATCTTTGGCCTTGCTGTCGGCGGGCTTGTCGGCGGAAACCTGCTTGTCGCTGGCAAGCGCTTTTTCACTGGAAAGTTGCGCAGGGACGCGTGGCACTGAACGCTGGTCTTCCAGCAGCTCACCCATCGCGACCATGGACGTGCCGTGTTCTGCGCCTTGAGAAACAAGCTCCGTGCCGGGCTCTGCCTGCTGATTGACCGCATCGCCAGAATCGATCCGGGTAATGTCTACCTGGCATTCATCACGTACAAAGTCGAAGACTTCATTGATCGCTGCGTGGGTTGCGCTGGAGTTGAAGTCGATTTCGAAACCCAGGTAGCAAGACTCTGCGTCCCATGCTTCAAGGGCTGGCAGGTTGTCGGTCAGTGTCTGAATCGCAACGATTTCACCCAGCGTGTTCAGAAAACGCAGGAACGACAACGGGTCCATGCCGTTGCGAAATACGTCCTGACCGAAGCGCAGGGATAGATGCCAAAGCACCGCGTCGGAGTGCCCGGCTGGAGCGTCGCTGTCCGGGATGACCTCTAGCTCTTCGCTGGCCTTGCCGCCGGGTGCCTGATAAGCCTGCAGGGTTTTGCGCAATTCGGCTTCGCGGGCCAACGCGGGCGCTTGTAATTGGCCGCCCTGACTGGCGACCACATCGATCAACTCCAGCATGTGATCGCCGGATTTGAGCAGTACTGCAATCAGACCTGCATCGGCGGCGACACTGCCTTCACGCAAGCGATCAAGCACGTCTTCGACGATGTGCGTGAAGCTGACGATAGGGTCCAGGCCAAACAGGCCGGCAGAGCCCTTGATGGTATGCGCCGCACGGAATATCGCGCCGATGGCGTCATCATTGCCAGGTTCGCTCTCCAGCTGCAGCAATGACTCTTCCATCGCCTCCAACAGCTCGCGAGCCTCGACGATGAACGTTTGTAATGCCTGATCGAGGTTAATGCTCACGTACAGTTCCTTGTCGTGTCGGCCATGGCGGCCGGGCGTGCCGGGTTAAACCGACGGGCCCAGGCCACTCAATTGCAGGGTTTCCAGTACAGCTTTGCTATGCCCGGTCAGCGTCAACGCGGTCCCGGCACGGGAGGCCTCACGGGTGACCATGATCAGCAGTTGCAGGCCCGCGCCGTCCATTTCGGTGATCTGCGACAGATCGATCTGCATCTGCGGCGTCGCGCCCAGCTTCGGCAGCAATTGGGCGGACAATTCCGAGGCGGTATAGATGGTCAGCTCACCGTCGATGTTCACGTGTGCCGTGTCATTGAGTATTTCGCATGCAAGCGGCATCGCTACCTCCCGGGTATCAGCATCAAGTAGCAGGCAATCAGGGCAGAATCAGTTTGGAAACCGCTGCGAGCATCTGCGCAGGCTGGAACGGCTTGACGACCCAGGCCTTGGCGCCAGCAGCCTGGCCTTCCATTTTTTTCGATTCCTGAGATTCGGTGGTGAGCATGATGATCGGCGTGAATTTATAGCTGGGTAACTTCTTCACCTCTTTGACGAAGGTGATGCCATCCATGTTAGGCATGTTCACGTCGCTGATGATCAAGTGCACTTTCTGACCGTTGAGCTTGCTCAGTGCGTCTCGGCCGTCGCTTGCTTCGATAACGTCATAACCTGCGCTTTTCAGTGCGATGCCGACCACTTGTCGAACGCTGCTGGAGTCGTCGACGACCAATATGTTTTTAGCCATGTGGCTCTCCTAAAAAAAGGTTATTTCTTGTGAATTCTGTTGTCCGGCGCTGCTGCCGTGATGCGTGTTGCGCTGCTCGTCGGTGGCGTAGGTTGCTTCCATACGTGCGAGCCAGCTGCGTGCATCAATCGCCACTGCCTGATCAGGTGCCTGTGTCGCCTGCTGCAAATGCGCGTGCAGGTCGTCAATGTTGTCCCGAACGTGAACCAGTATCTGGCTGACCCGATCCTGAAATTGCAGGCTGACCAGCACCTCAGTCATTTCGTCGCGGATACCGAAGCTTTCCTGTTGAAGCATTTCGGCAGACTCAGCGAGGCGCTCGGTCACGCTCTTGAAGCGCTCCAATACACGCTGAATAGTGTTTTCAGAATTCACTACCGAGTTGCTGTCCAGGTCCGCGCCACTGGAAGCAGCCTGCACCAGTTGGTTAATGGCACTGTTGATGATGTCGACCTTGGCGGACATCTGCTGACCGGTCTCACTGGACTTGCTCGACAGGCTGCGTACGGCGTCGGCAACCACGGCAAAACCACGACCTGCTTCGCCAGCGCGTGCGGCTTCGATGGCTGCGTTGAGGGCCAACAGGTTGGTTTGCGCAGCAATGGCCGCGACATCCGCCGCCATGGTGCGCAACTCGCCGGTGTAGGCGGTGAGGTTGCGAACCTGAGCGAGGGTTTCGTCGCGGCTGGTCTGTGTGGCCTTGAGGGAGTTGATCACCTGCACCAGGTCGTTGTCGCTTTGTGCGAGAACCTGCAATGCGCCATCGTTGTTTTGCCCACCCAGGTCACCCGCCGCATGTTGCGACGCATGCACCGTTTCCTGAAGTCGCGAGGAAATACCGGTGAAGCGACCGGTCAGGGTCACAATGGCGGTTTCGGTCTGTTGCCGCGAGCTTTCTACCTGCTTGGCCCAGATGGGCATTGCGCCGAGCAAGACTTCGTTGATCTGGGCATTCGATTGCAGCGATGCGCCTTCAGCCGCTTGCTGATGATGCAAGGCTGTCGCCTGGGCGATGGCCAGCAGTTTGCGATTTTGACTGGCGGCAGCGAAGAGGCCCGTGGCGACGCCAGCAGCCAGTACGGCAGCGCTTAAACCAATGTTCAATTGGGTCGGTGCTGACAGCAAAAGTGCTGCGCATCCTGCTACTGCAGGCACCAGTGGAAACCAGAGGAAGAGCGTTTGGCGGTCTTGACCAGGAGAACTACCGTTTTGGCTCGGCGTCATGGTTCGTTCCTTGAACTGCTACAAAGGATGATTTGCGAATATCTGGTTATCTGCTAGTACGACTGAGACTTTAGTCACATTTATGACGCCAATCGTCGGGCAATCGGACAGGCACACACCTCATTCGAGTGGCTTTTTCTGACGACCTTGTTTTTTTGATGTGTGTTTTGCCTTTATTTACGGGGGTTTCCCTGATTTGGGGTCAGGAAAAAGCGTAGCAGCGCAATTTCAAACACGGAAATATTTTGTCGTTAATAGACGGAACTATTTTTGGTTTTGTTGTCACGCAAGCTGCCTGATTTTTGTAAGAACTGCCGCAGGCCTTGTAGGAGCCAACTTGTTGGCGAGACGGAATTTCTGACGACGCAGGTCCGACGTCTCGCCAACAAGTTGGCTCCTACAGGTCCTGTGGTGTCTGTCCCATCAACCAGGTGGTGTTACCGCGCGTCCACCGGGCGGCCCCATAACTCCATCACGTAGTCGACAAAGCTGCGTAGTTTGGGCGACCTGTAGCGATCCCGGGGGTAAAGCAGATTCATCGGGCGACACGGCAACTGGTAATCAGGGAGCAGGGCAACTAGCCTGCCATCTGCCATGTCTTCGCGCACCAGCGCATCAGGCATCATCACGATCCCCGCTCCGGCGCGAGCTGCCTTGTGCAGGCCAGCGGAGGTATTCATCGTGATCGGCCCGCTGACCGGAACCAGCACCTCACCATCCGCACCCGTCAAACGCCAATGCTTTTCAACCGAACTCCAGTCGTCACCTGCCGGGTAGGCAAATGCCAGGCAGTCATGTTGCTGCAGGTCCATAGGCGCAAGAGGAGTGCCCCTGCGCTGCAGGTACGAGGGGGCAGCGCACAGGGTCAGTGTGTAATCCAGCAGGGGGCGGGCCACCAGGCTTGAGGTGTGGACAGGGCCAAGACGGATAGCAGCGTCGAAACCCTGGCCGATCAAGTCCATGCGCTCGTTACTCCAGACAATGTCGAGCTTGATTTGCGGGTAGCGGCGAATGAACTCGCTGAGCGCCGGGGCGAGGCTTTCCGAGCCGAACGTGAAGGGTGCAGTGATCCGTAATGTCCCTTGGGGCGTGTCCTGAGACTGCGCGGCCAGTTGCTCCGAGTCCGCCACCAGCGCCAGCACGTCGACACAGCGTTGGTAGTACGTTGCACCGAACTCTGTCAGCCCCTGACGCCGGGTCGTACGTTTCAGCAGGCTTACCCCCAGCCTTTGTTCAAGCGCCCGCAGATGGTTGCCGACCATCGTGGTCGACATGCCGCATTCCAGCGCCGCGGCCGTCATGCTGCCTGTCTCGACCACTTTCACAAAAACCGACATTGCCTGGAGTAAGTCCATTATCAAGCCTGACTTTAAAATGATTTAAGAAATTGGCCGTTTATCCAGCTCAGGTTGCTAACGATACTGGAAAAAACCACGCCTGAGATGGAGTTTCACATCATGACCGCCACTTGCCTGATGACCACGTATCAACCCCTTGCGCTGAGCTTTGTTCGCGGTCTGGGTACTCGCGTGTGGGACGATACTGGCCGCGAATATCTGGATGCGGTGGCGGGTGTGGCGGTCACCAATGTGGGGCATTCCCATCCCCGTTTGGTAGCAGCTATCAGCGAGCAGGCGAGTCTGCTGATACACACTTCGAACCTCTACAGCATTCAGTGGCAGCAGCTACTGGCCGAGAAGCTGACCCGGCTGGCGGGTATGGACAAGGCGTTTTTCAATAACTCCGGCGCAGAAGCCAACGAGACCGCGCTGAAACTGGCCCGGCTCTATGCATGGCACAAGGGGATCGAAAAGCCGTTGGTGGTGGTGATGGACAACGCCTTCCATGGCCGCACACTCGGGACCTTGTCGGCCAGTGATGGTCCGGCGGTGCGGCTAGGGTTCAATTCGTTGCCCGGTGACTTCGTCAAAGTGCCTTTTGGCGATCTGCCGGCATTGGACAAAGTGTGCCAGGCCTACGGCAATCGCATCACGGCGATTCTGCTGGAGCCGATCCAGGGCGAAAGTGGTGTTCAGTTAGCCCCGCCGGGTTACTTGAAGGCACTGCGGGAGCTGTGCAGTCGGCGTGCCTGGTTGCTGATGCTGGACGAGATTCAAACCGGTATGGGCCGTACCGGGCAATGGTTTGCTTTCCAGCACGAAGGCATCGTGCCGGACGTGATGACGTTGGCCAAGGGGCTAGCCAATGGTGTTCCGATCGGAGCCTGTCTGGCACGGGGCAAAGCGGCGCAGTTGTTTACGCCGGGCAGCCACGGCAGCACCTTCGGAGGAAACCCTCTGGCGTGTCGGGCAGGCTGCACAGTAGTGGATATTCTCAATGAGCAGCATCTGCTGAGTAACGCCCGTCAGCAAGGTGAGCGGCTACTTGCCGGCTTGCGGGCGGCCCTGAGTGAACACCCGGATGTGCTGGCAATTCGTGGCAAGGGGTTGATGGTGGGCATTGAGCTGAACCGGTCCTTGCCGAATCTCGCAGCGATTGCTGCCCAAGAGCACGGCCTGTTGATCAACGTGACACGGGGCAAAACGATTCGCTTGCTGCCACCCTTGACGATCAATGAGCAGGAAGTTGATGCGATTGTGTCGGGGGTATGCAAGACGCTGGCGTCGTGTACGGGGAGGGAGGAGGTGACTGCTGCGACGCACACCAGGATTAAGTCAGTACAGCCTGCAGTAAACGCATAACCTTTGGGTGCTCACCGAGGTTGCGAGGCCAGCGATAGCGGTTTGTCTGACACGCCGCCATCGCTGGCCTCGTTACCTCGGCTTGGGTCGAATTTGACGGGGCTTTACGTCACCACTCGATAGCAAGGCTCGTAGGCCGCGCCACCGGGAAGTTTCATGCGGTGTTGCTCGACAAACGCATGCAGCAGGCGATCAAGAGGCTCCATGATTTCGGTATCGCCGTGGATCTCGTAGGGGCCATATTGCTCGATCAGACGAATGCCTTTGTCTTTCACGTTGCCGGCGACAATGCCCGAAAACGCACGACGCAGGTTGGCCGCCAACTGGTGAGGCGGCAGTGAACGGCTCAGTTGCAGAGAGGCCATGTTTTCGTGGGTCGGATCAAACGGGTGCTGGAAGCCTTCATCAATTTTCAGCAACCAGTTGAAGTGGAACGCGTCATTGCGGTCGCGGCGGAACTGCTTGACGGCCTTGAGACCGGCAACCATTTCTCTGGCCACTTCAGCGGGATCGTCAATGATGATCTGGTAATGCTTGTAGGCCGACTCGCCCAGGGTGGCGCCGACAAACGCGTGCAGTTGCTCCAGATACGGCGCTGCGCTTCTTGGTCCGGTGAGCACGACCGGGAACGGCAGGTCGCGGTTGTCCGGGTGCATCAGGATGCCCAGCAGGTAGAGGAACTCTTCAGCAGTACCTGCGCCACCCGGAAAGATGATGATGCCGTGCCCGACGCGAACGAACGCTTCAAGGCGTTTCTCGATGTCGGGCAGGATCACCAGTTCGTTCACGATCGGGTTGGGGGCTTCCGCTGCGATGATGCCCGGCTCGGTCAAACCCAGATAACGACCAGCGTTGATCCGCTGTTTGGCGTGGGCGATGGTTGCGCCTTTCATCGGGCCTTTCATCACTCCCGGGCCGCAACCGGTACAGATATCCAGGCTGCGCAGGCCGAGTTCGTGGCCGACCTTCTTGGTGTATTTGTACTCTTCGGTGTTGATCGAGTGTCCGCCCCAGCACACCACCATTTTCGGCTCAAGCCCCGGCCGCAGCGTGCGGGCATTGCGCAGCAGGTGAAACACGTAGTCGGTGATGCCTTGTGAGCTTTCCAGGTCAATACGCTGACTGTCCAGTTCACTTTCGGTGTAGACGATGTCGCGCAGCGCGCTGAAGAGCATTTCGCGGGTGCTGGCAATCATCTCCCCGTCGACGAACGCATCAGCTGGCGCGTTGAGGAGTTCCAGACGTACACCGCGGTCCTGCTGGTGAATACGGACTTCGAAGCTTTCGTAAGCTTCAAGGATGGTCTTGGCATTATCGACATGCGCGCCGGTGTTGAGGATCGCCAGAGCGCATTGGCGGAACAGGGTGTAAATGCTGCCTGAACCGGCGGCGCTGAGTTGCTGTACTTCGCGTTGGGACAATGTTTCGAGGCTGCCTTTCGGGCTTACCGAGGCGTTGATTACTTGTCTTTGGGGCATTCTGAAATCCCTTGAAGAAATGCCGCTGAGCCAATCGGGCTCAGGCGCATCCGGATAATGAAGTCCTGCACGGCCTTGCATGAACGGAGGCGACCGGGCGGGCACATGTGAAGTTGAGCATCGTGGGGCAAAAGCCATCACCACGATTGAAGCGGGTGAAAACCCGGTGACTCAATATCCTCCTTGTCTGAGTTGATGCGGTGCGGTTGGTTCTGCGCGGCCTGATCTGAACAGACACACTCATTCAACCGATGATTCAATTGAGCGTCAACTCCTTACAAGTGAGTGGCTTACAGCCTTCATCCTATACCTGATCAAGTTTTGCCCGCAGCCTTTACTGTCCGTCGCGGGCGGCTGCTGCCAGTACCAGCAGTTTTCCGCTTGCCGGACTTGCGTTTGTTTTTCCAGGGCGGAGAAACTCCGGCAGGGCTCGCAGCAGTGATGACCATCCGCATGCCGATACAACGGCTGACGTGTTTGCTCATCCAGCTGGCCTGTCGCGTGACAAACTCTTCGAGGCTCATCTCGCCAGCCTGGACCATGTCCAGCGCCTGCTCCCAGATAGCCGTGGTGCCTGGATCGGCAATCGCTCGGGGGACCGCATCTATCAGACTGAACGCTGCCGGAGTTGCTGCCAGCGCTTTACCGTTCTTGATCAGGTAACCCCGGTCCAGCAAACCCTGAATGATGCCGGCGCGAGTCGCTTCGGTGCCGATCCCGGTGGTGTCCTTGAGCTTCTGTTTGAGCAGCGGATCTTCTACCAGCCGGGCGACATTTTTCATCGCCTTGATCAGATCGCCCTCGGTGTATGGCTTGGGCGGTTGGGTCCAGAGGTCTTTGAGGGTGATGTCGGCGACCGGGTATTCGCAACCTTCAGCCAGTCTCGGCAATGCTTGTGGAGCCGGAGCTTCGCGACCTTTGACGGGTGTCAGAGCCTCAGGCAGTGCTCGTTTCCAGCCCGGTTCGACAATCAGCTTGCCCGTCGCTCGAAGCTTTTCACCGCCGCAGTCGAAGTCGGCCTGCGTGCGATCGTACTCATGATTGGGCAGGAATTGCGCAAGGTAACGTGCTCTGATCAAGGTGAATACCGCCCGGTATTTACCCGTCAGTTGCTCGAGGAATTTGCCCGCACCCGTGGGGATGATGCCATGGTGGGCACTGACCTTGGCATCGTTCCAGGCCTTCGAGCGCCGACCCGGTTCCAGATGCTTGAGTAGATCGCTCAGTGCCGGATCAGCACGGCCCAGTGCGTTGATGATTCGCGTCGCGTCGCTGTGTTGACTGACCGGCAGATAACCGCAGTCGCTTCGCGGATAGGTGATGACCTTGTGGGTTTCGTAGAGCGATTGGGCGATGTCCAGCGTTTCCTGGGCGCCCAGGCCAAGCTTTTTCGAGCAGATTTCCTGCAGCGTGCCGAGGTCGAAAGGCAGCGGTGCTGATTCGCGTACCCGTTCTGTCCGTAGCTTCAGCAGCCTGGCTCGGGCCGCGTTGCGCATGGCCTCGACGGCGCTCTGCGCCGTTACCTGATTCAGGCAACGATCCTGGTCGTCACACACATCGGGTGCCGCGCGCCATTGTGCGGTGAACGTCTGGTCGTCGTGGCGAAGTTGCACATCGATTGCCCAGAACGGGACAGGGACAAAGTCTGCAATGCTGCGGTCCCGGTCCACCACCAGCCGCAACGTCGGGGTCTGTACGCGCCCGACCGGGAGGACGCCTTGATAACCCGATTGCCGGCCGAGGAGGGTGAACAGGCGACTCATGTTCATACCTATCAGCCAGTCCGCTCGCGAGCGTCCCAATGCCGAGTGGTAGAGGCTGAAGGTTTCGGCGCCGGGCTTGAGGGCGTTCAAGGCCTTGCGGATCGACGCATCGTCCAGCGCCGAGAGCCACAGGCGCTGAATCGGCCCGCGATATCGACAATGGTCCACCAGTTCCCTAGCGATCATTTCCCCTTCGCGGTCGGCGTCGGTGGCGATGACCAGCTCGGATGCTTCGCCCAGAAGTCGCTTCACCGCCTTGAACTGGCTTGCGGTACGCGGTTTGACCAGCATTTTCCATTTTTCCGGGACGATAGGCAGGTCATCCAGTACCCAGCGTTTGTAGCGGGCGTCGTAGCTGTCAGGGGGGGCAGTCTCAAGCAAATGGCCAATGCACCAGGTCACAGTCGCGTCGGGACCGATCCAGCAGCCATCGCCACGGCGCTTTGCGCCCAATACGGCGGCGATATCTTTGGCCTGGGAGGGTTTTTCGCAGAGAAACAGCCGCATGAGTACCATCGATTTTTACGGTTTTGATGGGGTACAGCATGAGCAGTGATGATCTTTTCGGCAAGTTTTATCTGTATGGATATACAGATAAAGTTTGTGGGAAGGTGCGCTGGGCATCGCAGAAAATCTATTGGCTTGAAAGCAATTCCGCAGGACCGTCTTCAGCCGGGAGGAGCTTATTACATTCGCTTGATCTTCTTCGCCAGAAATACCGTTCTCCCGGCTAAAGCGCGGCGCCGCCCGGCCAGTTTTGCGAGATCGTGGCACTCCTCACAGAAGGCGTGTAATCCCGCAAGCCTTGCACCAACCGCTCTGGCACCGCTATTTTGTCCCTGCGCTTTGTGAATAAAACACTCTTAAGGATGTTTGATGAGCTGGATGTTCCTGTTGTTCGCCGGTGCCTGCGAGATCATTTATGCGGCGGTCATGCCCCGCACCGACGGCTTTACCAAGCTCTTGCCCAGCCTTTTTTGCGGTTTCTTTATCTGTTTGAGCATGTACCTGCTCTCCCTGGCAACGCGCACGATACCGGTGGGCACAGCCTATGCTGTCTGGGTAGGAATCGGTGCTTTGGGGACGGCCATCTACGGAATGCTGGTGCTGGGCGAAGATCGCAGTGTGTTGCGGATTCTGTGTTTTTTGCTGATTCTGGCCGGTATCGTCGGTTTGAAACTGGTGTCTGCACCCCGCTGAATACGAGCCCTCGGTGACTATTGAGCTATACCGGTTAGAACAAAACATCTAAAACAGCGTCGAAAGCCCGACGAGTGTCCCTGTCTCGGTTTGAAGGAGCCATTTATGTTTATCCGGTCGTTGACCATCGCTACGTTGCTTGTCTCTGCAGGCCCTCTGCTTGCAGCTGACAGTGACAGCCCTCTGAACCAGGATCGTGGCAAGGCCCGGCCACTGATCGTGATTGCACCCAGCAGCGTCGACCCAACGCTGGTCAGCCTGCAAAACGCCCTCAAAGAACCGGCTAATCAGAAAGCTTTTACTGAACGTGACATGGTCCTTTACACCGTGATCAACACCATGGGCAAGCGCAACGGCAAAGACCTCGATGCGCAATCAACCATGGCGCTTATTCGTGAGCTGAAGCTGGGCGCAAGCACCGGCACCAAGGTCATTCTGGTCGGTAAGGACGGTGAGAAAAAGCTTGATCAGTTGGGTCCCATTGGCGTGAAAGATCTGTTCACCAAGGTTGATCAGTTACCCGCTGAGGAAAAGGCTGCCAGCGCTCCGGCCGTTGCTGCGCCAGTCCCTGAAGCCAAACCCGGTGCTGAAAAAAACGGCAAGCCCGCGAAAGGCGCCCCTAAGACGCTTGACGATTGACCGGTAGTTGTCGGGGCTGACGATTGTCGGCCTCGACACAGGTGACGCTCATACTGACGTGTGACCCGCTACCCAGAACCCGACCAGACTTCGCTCAAAACGTTAAGATGCACACCGGCAGGGGCTTGGGACTGAAACAGGCCCGGCTGGAACGTTTGCTTTAAAGTGTAGAACTCGATTTGAGCGATTTCAGACCATGAAGACCGTAGCAATTATTTTGTTTCCCGATTTCCTTCTGCTCGACATGGCCGGGCCGATGGAAGTCTTTTCAATCGCCAATCGTTATCTCGACCCTTCCAGGCACTACCAACTGACGACCGTCGGTACTCAGTCTTCGCCTATTCGTGCGTCAAATGGCGTGACGGTCACCCCGGATATTTGCGTTGAACACGCCCCGACTTCCTTTGACGTGTTACTGGTGCCAGGAGGGCCGGGGTCTTATAACGACAGTCATCCGCCACTGGTGGCGTGGCTGCAGCGGGCTGCGCAGGAATCGGTCCTCTACGGTTCGATCTGCACCGGCGCGTTTCTGCTGGGGCGGGCCGGTTTGCTCGATGGCCATACGGTGACCACTCACTGGCATTACACCGAGCGCTTGATCAAGGGCTTTCCCGCAGCCAATGTGACCACCGATCAGATCTACATCAAGGACCGCCGTCTGGTGACCTCCGGCGGTGTAACGGCCGGGATCGACCTGGCCTTGGCGCTGGTCGCCGAAGATCACGGCAAGAAAGTCGCGCTGGATGTTGCCAAGGTACTGCTGGTTGTCATGAAGCGGCAGGGCGGACAAGCGCAGTTCAGTCCGCTGGTGGCCACAGTCGCTACTCAGGAAACACCCATCACCCGAGTGCAGAACTACCTTGTCGAGCACCTTGAAGAGAGCTTCTGCATCGAACGCATGGCGTCGATGGCCGCGATGAGCCCACGGCATTTCGCCAGGGTCTTCAGTCGTGAAGTCAACATGACACCGATGGAGTTCATCCAGAATGCCCGGCTCGACAGGGCCCGCAACCTGCTGGAAACCACGGCGCTGCCGCTCAAGACGATTGCTCATCGCAGTGGGTTTGGCAGCGTGCGGTACATGCGCTCGCTGTTCAGCGACCGACTCGGCCTGACACCGAGCCAGTATCGGCAGCAGTTTGGTTGAGAGGAAATCAGGCATCCCCTCGAATGCATGGTGATCCTGCACCTTGTTGGCGAGAATGCTGGATGCGGTGGTTCAGGCCCGCCGCCTCGCGAACAAGTTCGCTCCTACCATTAGTGTTTAAATTCTTAACAACACCGAGTGCCGCTTTGTCCTGATTGTGCACCTTGATGACCGTTGCGCTCCCCTTGCGAGGGTTGTTTGAAAGTCGACGCCTGCGAAGATACCTCAAGGAATTTTTTGCAAGGCTCAGCCCCATGGACAACCCACCGTACGACGTTAACAACGATGCTGATCCGGTGACCCTCACCGGGGCGCACGTCAGTCTTGATATGCCGGTAACCGGCGGCCTGTCTCCCGGCCGACTGGCATTGGTCAAACAGCTCATCAGCGCCGACCTGAGCAAGAAAGTTTCTGTGCCTTTTCTGGCGGCGTCCTGCGAGTTGACCCGCAGTCATTTCTCGCGCTCATTCAAACGCAGTACGGGCATGTCTCCTCAGGACTGGATTCGCAATCAGCGCATCCAGCAAGCCAAGGAGCTGATAAAGAACTCGGCGATGACCCTCACGCAAATCAGCGCCGAATGCGGGTTTTGCGACCAGGCGCATTTTTCCCATATGTTCAGCAAAACCGAAGGCACAAACCCTGCTCTATGGCGTGGCATCGAACGCAAATCACAAGCAGCCAGCCAGGGTCACAGTTCGCGAAGCGCTCGCCACATATGGACTTTGGAAATGAACCCGGTCTCGGTCGCGACGGCCAGCGGCTCCAGCCCAAAGGATTCAAACCCGTTGTGCTCGTAAAGCTTGCGGGCTGAAGGGTTGTCTTCACTGACAGTCAGTTGTACCAACAACGCGTCAGGCCGGTTACGTGCGTAATCCAGCGCTGCTTCGAGCAGGGCCTGGCCGTAACCTTTGCCCTGTTGTTCGGCGACGACATACATGCCGAACAACAACACCTTGTGCCGGGCCCGTTGCCGACTGCTGAAGGTCAAGCCCACAGCGCCGAGTACGCTTTCACCGTCGAGGATACCGAACACCACTTGCCCCGCATCTTCTGCCTCATCAAGCCTGTGTTCCCACCACGACAAGGGCAGGGCAGCGCGCTCTTCAGGCGATGAGGTGAACGCCTCCGGGTGGCGGGTATAGGCGTCAAGCATCAATACTCTGTACGCAGCGGCATGCCGGGCGTGCAAGCGTTCAATAGTGGGCGTCGTCGATGTCTGCATTACACCACCGCAATCAGGTCAAGCTCGACCGTCGCGTTTTTAGGTAACTGATAAACGCCGATCGAGCTGCGAGTGTGCGCGCCCACTTCGCCGAGTACGAAGAACAACACTTCAGATGCGCCATCCGCCACTTCGCTCTGCTGGGTGAAATCCTGCGCACATTGCACATACAGGTTCATGCGCAGCAGGCGTTTGATTCCCTCCAGTGAACCGACGCTGCGTTGCAGCAACGCCAGCGCGCGCATGGCGCAAATTTTCGCGGCCAGTTGTGCCTGGGCGAGGCTGATGTCGGCTCCGGCACGCCCCGTCACTACCACCGTGTCACCACCCCGGGGGATCTGGCCGCTGACGTAAAGCTCATCGTTGTGACGAACCACAGGCACATAATTGCCGCCGATTTTGATTTCGCCGTCGAAGCTATAGCCCAGTTGCTCGGCGATCAGGTTGAAGCGCTGGTCTGCTGACATGTCAGGTCTCGTGGCCAAAGTGAGGGGGGGGGCGATGGGTGACTATATCGCCTCAAGTACCAAGGCTTGGCAAGCGGTCGTGAGCGCAAAATCTGATCCAGATCCTCGACCAGCAGATGAGTCGCCCCAGATGAGTCAATGCCAAGTAGAATCACGCTCTTGAAGGTTTTTGAGGTTTGACGGTGGTGGAGGTGCAACAGGGCTTTATCCTGAGTCGACACTGGCGCGATACGCCAGAAGGCACGCAAGTGGACTTCTGGCTGGCGACTGATGAGGGTCCCCGTCACATTCGCTTGCCGGTGCAACCTTCCGTGGCGTTCATTCCTGCCGAGCAGCGCGTCCGTGCCGAAGCGGTGCTGCGCAATGAAACCGGAGTCGAACTGCGTGAATTGAGCCTGTGTGACTTCCGCCATCGCCCGGTGCTTGGGGTTTACTGTCAGCAGCATCGGCAATTAATGAACCTGGAAAAGTCCCTGCGCAAAGGTGGCGTGGACGTTTACGAGGCCGATATCAGGCCGCCTGAACGCTATCTGATGGAGCGCTTCATCACCGCGCCCGTGCAGTTCAGCGGCGTCGCTGACAGCAACGGTACGCTATGCGAGGCACAGATCAGGCCTGCCGAGCATTACCGGCCAAAGCTGCGGCTGGTTTCACTGGATATCGAAACAACAGAAAAAGGTGAGCTTTATTCCATCGCGCTTGAAGGCTGCGACCAGCGCCAGGTGTACATGCTGGGCCCGGCCAATGGCGACGACCGCGAAGTCGATTTCGACCTTGAGTACTGCGACACCCGCAAGCAGTTACTGGAGCGTCTGAATCAGTGGCTGGCGCGTCATGATCCGGATGCGATCATTGGCTGGAATGTCGTGCAGTTCGATCTGCGGGTCTTGCACGAGCATGCCCAACGCCTGCAAGTGCCGTTGCGCCTTGGGCGTGGGGGTGAGGCGATGGGTTGGCGCGAGCATGGATCGCGCAACAATCACTTTTTCGCCGACGCCAGCGGGCGTCTGATCATCGACGGCATCGAGGCGCTGCGCTCGGCAACCTGGAGCTTTCCGTCGTTCAGCCTGGAAAACGTTGCGCAGACCTTGCTGGGCGAAGGCAAAGCGATTGATACGCCGTATCAGCGTATGGACGAAATCAACCGCATGTTCGCCGAGGACAAGCCAGCATTGGCTCGCTACAACCTCAAGGACTGCGAGCTGGTGACGCGGATTTTCGCCAGGACCGAACTGCTGACGTTTCTGCTGGAGCGCGCAACAGTCACCGGCTTGCCTGCTGACCGCAGTGGTGGCTCGGTTGCTGCGTTCTGTCATTTGTATATCCCGCTGATGCATCGTCAGGGTTTCGTGGCTCCCAACCTGGGCGAGCGCATGCCCGAGGCCAGCCCCGGTGGTTTTGTCATGGATTCGCAGCCAGGCCTTTATGAGTCAGTACTGGTGCTGGATTACAAGAGCCTGTATCCATCGATCATTCGTACTTTCCTGATCGACCCTGTAGGTTTGGTTGAGGGCATCCGTAACCCTTCGGATGAGCATTCGGTACCCGGCTTTCGGGGCGGGCGTTTTTCCCGTACCCGGCACTGTCTGCCCGCGATAGTGGAGCGGGTCTGGCAAGGTCGTGAAACCGCGAAGCGGGAGAACAACCAGCCGCTTTCCCAAGCGTTGAAGATCATTATGAATGCCTTCTACGGCGTGCTTGGCTCCAGTGGTTGCCGTTTTTTTGATACGCGGCTGGCGTCGTCCATTACCTTGCGCGGCCACGAGATCATGCGCCGTACCCGGCAGTTGATTGAAGCGCAGGGCTACACGGTGATCTACGGCGATACCGACTCCACGTTCGTCTGGCTCAAGAGCCTGCATGGCGAGGAAGAAGCAACCCGGATCGGTCGCTCACTGGTGCAGCAGGTCAACCAGTGGTGGCGTGAGCATCTGCAGCAGGAATACGGGTTGACCAGTGCGCTGGAACTGCAATTTGAAACTCATTTCCGCCGCTTCCTGATGCCCACGATTCGCGGCGCGGAGGAGGGTAGCAAGAAGCGCTACGCCGGTTTGGTCAGGCGCGCGGATGGTTCTGAGGAGATGATCTATAAAGGTCTTGAGACCGTGCGTACCGACTGGTCGCCACTCGCTCGGGAGTTTCAGCAGGCGTTGTATTCGCGGATTTTTCATCGCCAGCCCTATCAGGATTACGTGCGTGATTATGTGCGTCGTACCCTGGCCGGAGAGTTTGACGACTTGCTGATTTATCGCAAGCGGCTGCGGCGTCGACTGGATGACTACGAGCGCAACGTGCCGCCGCATGTTCGGGCCGCTCGACTGGCGGACGAACACAACGCGAATCTGGGACGTCCGAGGCAGTATCAGAACGGCGGCTGGATCAGCTACGTGATCACGGTCGCCGGGCCGGAGCCCCTGGAAACAAGGCATGCGCCGATTGATTACGATCACTACGTCAGTCGTCAATTACAGCCGATTGCCGACGCGATCCTGCCGTTTGTGGACGACGATTTCAGTACCTTGATTGGTGGGCAGTTGGGGTTGTTTTAGGGGATCAGCGCATTTGGCCGATTGAGTGCGCTCCCACAGACACCGCGCCTGCCCGGCCAGTCCTGAGAGATCAAGCGTGCAGGCGAGCATAGAATCTCCACAGGTGATTACATGCATCGGGTATCTCTGCCCTTGACGAGTCGCTCCACCAACTCCGGCAACAACACCTCACACGACATCTCAATCTTCAGGTCCAGCAGCTCATCCGCGCGGGTCTTGCCGATGTTGATGGCGATTAACGGCTTGCCTTGCTCGTTGATTGTTTTGCACAAACGGAACGCCGAGTAGGCCATCAGCGAGGAACCTACCACCAGCAAACCGTCAGCCTCGGTCACGCGGGCAAGCGCTTTGGCGGCAGTCTGTGGAGCAACGTTTTCGCCGAAAAACACCACGTCTGGCTTGAGGCGCTGGCCGTCGCAATAAGGACAATGAGGCACCTGAAAGCGGGACTCGAACGCCGGGTCGAGCAGGGTGTCGCCATCCGGTGCCTGAACCGCGTCAACGCCCGCGAGATAAGGATTTTGCAGTTCCATCAATTGCTGAATGGCTGCCCGGTCGGAGCGTTCGCCGCAGTCCAGGCACAGCACGCGGTGCAGGCTGCCATGTAGCTCGATAACGTCGCTGCTGCCAGCCTGATCATGGAGGGTGTCAACGTTTTGCGTGATCAACCCGCTGAGGCGCTGACGGGACTGCAATGTTGCCAGAGCCCGATGTGCCGCATTGGGTTCGGCGATTCGCACTCGCGGCCAGCCCAGCATGGCCCTGGCCCAATAGCGCCGACGGGCCTCGGGGGAACCGAGAAACTCCTGGAACATCATCGGCGCTTTGCCGCGCCTTACCCCATTGGTATCCCGGTAGTCGGGAATGCCTGAGGGGGTACTGATGCCTGCCCCGGTCAGGACCACGAAACGCTTGTGCGACATCAGCGCAAGAAGCGCTTCGACCGGGGCTACTGATGGGCTGTCCAGCATGAAGCGGTCTCCGCGTGGCATGAGTGGTATATGACCCGGCCCGTGCGAATGGGTGCCCTGCGAGTAATTATCAGGGTCTGGACATGACCATCAAACGCACCGCCATTAGCGTCAGTACGCTGGCAAGCAGCCGTGGCTGAAGTCTGCCCAGGCGCTCTTTTCCAGCGAACCAGCGGTTGATGGTACCCCCGAATGCGCCCAGCACCGCATGGAATACGAACGCTATTACCGTGAGCACCAGGCCGAGGAGGATCAACTGCTCGGCGATCATGCCCGTGGACGGTGTCACGAATTGTGGGAGGAAGACGATGAAGAACAGCAGTGCCTTGGGATTGAGCAGGCTGTTGAGCATGGCCCGGACAAACACCGTGCGCAGCGAAACCTGGTTATCGATGTGGCTCTCGCCCAGCTTGCCGCCTTGCAGGGCTTTCCAGGCCATCCACAACAGGTAGACCACCCCCGCATACCGAATAATGTCGAAAGACGGCGGCCATGCAGCGACCAGACCGGTTACGCCCGTTGCGGTGAGAACCGTCAGAACGATGTCTGCGGCGCTGATCCCCAATGCAACCGCAAGGCCACCGCGCCAGCCATAGGTAAAACCGTGGCTCATGACAAACGCCATGTTCGGGCCAGGAGTTATCAGCAGAAGCATGACTGCGCCGCAGAATAAAGACAGTGTTTGAAGGTCGATCATGAGCCGCTTCCCAGCGTTGAGTGGTGTACCTCGACGTTAGCCGATCGCACTCAAGAGGCTGCGCTACAGTTGCTGGCGATTGTTGTGCAACAGTTCCATGGTTTTGCCTTTGTCGGTCTGAAGTGAGAATCTCGCTGCCCATCTATTTTCAGAGCAGGCAGTGATGAGTCGTTATCCGTTCAAGCAGGTTGATGTTTTCAGCCGTCAGGCCCTGAAAGGCAACCCGCTGGCGGTGGTGCTCGATGCTGACGGGCTCGGTGAGGATACGATGGCGGCATTCGCCCATTGGACCAACCTCAGTGAAACAACCTTCGTGCTGAGCCCGCAGCACCCGGAGGCAGATTATCGGTTGCGAATCTTCACCACGCTGGATGAGCTGCCATTTGCTGGCCATCCGACGTTGGGCAGCTGTCATGCCTGGCTCGAAAGCGGCGGGCAGCCCAAGGGTGATGAAATCATTCAGGAGTGTGGCATCGGGTTAGTGCGTATTCGGCGTCAGGATGGACAATTGGCGTTTACGGCACCAGCGCTGTTGCGCTCGGGACCTGTCGACGCCGCTTTACTGGAGCGGATTCGCTCGGGCCTGGGCCTGGTGGGCAGCGCGATCCTGGAGGCTCGCTGGGTCGATAACGGCGCTGGCTGGTTGGCGCTGAGGCTTGTCGATCGGGCCAGCGTACTGGCGCTGCAGCCTGATTATGCGCAGTTGGCCGGGCTGGCCATTGGCGTCTTCGCGGCTTGGGATCCACTGTCCGATGGCGAAGACGCGCAGTTCGAGGTCAGGGCTTTTATCGCCGGAGACGGTATGCCGGAGGATCCGGTGACCGGTAGCCTCAACGCGGGCATCGCCCAATGGGTATTGAACGACGGGGTGGCGGCGGATAGTTATGTTGTGAGCCAGGGCACGGTAATGGGCAGGCAGGGCAGGGTCCACGTGCAACGTCTTGGTGATGACATATGGATCGGCGGTGATGTAGTGACCTGCATCGAGGGCAGCGTGGAACTGGGATGAGGCACCGTGGGACCGGCTTGCGGTTCACGATCAAGAGCACGCTTGTAGGCAAGCATAGAATCTCCAACCGTAAAAACGCCTTTCATCAGCGGCAACTGGGCCACAGTTGGGCTGCATTGGATTTGTAGGAGCCGAGCTTGCTCGCGATATAAACGACACGGCCTGTCAGATGTACCGAGATGCCTGTATCGCGGGCAAGCACCGCTCACAGAATCTACGCAGCACCCTCGGGCCGGTTTTAGCCGGGAGGGCGTCGAGATGTTCGCTAAGTTTTCTTTGGCGAAATACCGCTCTCCCGGCTAAAGCCGATCCCACGTCATCGTGCAGGTAAACATTGAGTTCCTGCCGGGATGGGAGCGTTAACCCAACGCCTCTCGTGTCCCCACCCCATCCACCAGTCGCATCAGCCCCAGCGGGTTACCGTTTTTCAATGCGTCGGGCAGTAACGAGTCGGGGTAATTCTGGAAGCAGATCGGGCGCAGAAAGCGGTTGATGGACAAGGTGCCGACCGATGTTCCGCGGGCGTCGGATGTTGCCGGATACGGGCCGCCATGGACCATCGCGTCGCTGACCTCCACACCGGTTGGATAGCCATTGATCAACAGGCGCCCGGCCTTGTACTCCATTAACGGCACCAGATCCGCGAACGCTTCGAAATCTGCCGGTTCGGCTATTAACGTCGCGGTCAGTTGGCCTTGCAGGCTGAGCACGGCTTGTTTCAGCTGTTCGGCGTCTTCAACCGTCACGGCAACCAGCATCGGCCCGAAGACTTCATGTTGCAGCAAGGTGTCGCCATCAAGCAGCAATGCGACGTCCGCTTCATACAATTGCGGGTAGGCCTGGTTGCCTTGTTGAACCTGTCCGGCGCGATGGTGCAGGCCTGGATGGCTGGCCAGTCGGCCCAATCCGTCAGCGAAGTTGCACAAGCCACCGGCGTTCAGCAGCGTATGCGGCGCATGGGCGTTGAGCAGATGGCCGAGCTTGTCCAGGAAGTGGCCAAACTGCGGTGAGCGGATGCCGATCACCAATCCCGGCTTGGTGCAAAATTGCCCGCCGCCCTGAACGACGGAGGCCGCCAGCTCAGCAGCAATTTTTTCGGCGCGCACTTCAAGCGCTGTCGGCAGCACCAGTATCGGGTTGATGCTCGACATCTCGGCAAACACCGGGATGGGTTCCGGACGTGCTGCGGCCATGTCGCACAATGCGCGCCCACCGCCCAGTGAGCCGGTAAAGCCGACGGCCTTGATCGCCGGGTGCTGAACCAGCCATGCACCGACGGTGCCGCCGTAGATCATGTTGAAGACGCCAGCAGGCATTCCGGTTTTTTCTGCGCCGCGGATAATTGCCAGTGCGGCCCATTCAGCCGTCGCCATGTGCCCCGGGTGGGCTTTGAATACCACCGGGCAACCAGCGGCCAGTGCGGCTGCGGTATCGCCCCCGGCTGTGGAAAACGCCAGCGGAAAATTACTGGCGCCGAATACCGCTACCGGGCCGAGACCGATATGGTATTGGCGCAGGTCCGGCCGGGGAAGCGGTTGGCGATCCGGCAAGGCCCGGTCAATACGCGCACCGTAGAAATCGCCTCGGCGCAACAGTTGTGCGAACAACCGCATCTGGCCGCTGGTGCGCGCCCGTTCACCCTGGATACGGCCCGGTGGCAGGGCTGTTTCACGGCAAACCATGGAGATGAATTCGTCACCCAGTGCGTCAAGTTCGTCGGCGATGGCGTCGAGAAAACTCGCCCTTTGCTGCGCGCTCGTGGTGCGGTAGGCGTGGTAAGCACCAGCGGCGGCGAGCGCGGCAGCGTCGACCTCATCGCGGGTTGCTTCCATGAAGGACAGTGGCAGAGCTTCGCCGGTCGTTGCATCCAGACTCTGCAGACTAACCGAGCCTGCTGCGCTGCGCTTGCCGTTGATGAAGTTGTGTCCGAGTAGAGCGGTCATGAGGCCTCCGGTGTAATTCGGTAAGAGGCCGTGTAAGCGGATCGACGGCCCGGCAGGTTTTCAGCACTGCAAGGTAGTCGAAGATTTGAATGTGCGCCCACTATTATGAGGCGAGCAGAGGATGCCTGCCGGGTAGTCAATTCAGGCAAACAAGCCAGATGCTACAGGCAAGACCGCAACGGCTCAGGGTTTGCCTGAGTGTTCATCAGTGTCAGACAGGGTGCTGATCAGGCGTTTGATATCTTCCTGAACGCCCGGAGGCAAACCATCCAGCTCGCTCAGTACTTTGGTTTCAGCTGCGGTTATGGAATCAATGGCCAGCAACTCCCGGGAGCCGGTGATCACATACAGGACGTCGACGCCTGACTTGGCGACAGCCCTAAGGTATTCAGCATTTGGAAACCGGTTGCCTCTTTCGTAAAGCCCTTGAGCATTGGCCTCAACCCCGCCAATGACACCCAGGTCGCGCTGGGAAAGAGCCAGTCGCTTTCTTTCCGCTTTGAGTCTGGGGCCCATGCCTTCCATTTGATATGTCCTGATGCTGAGCCTCGGTGGGAAGAGGTCAGTTATGCAATGAGTGATGACGCAGGTTAACAGAAGCCTCGGGGTGTGAGGGGTGTGATCCTGGTGGGTGACCGATGGAGGGGCTCACGGCGCTGTGTTGCCGGGGCCCCGTGCAATACGTTTGCCGGGTCTGGTCGCTACCTGACTGGCTTGACCGTCGCGCTGTTTGCCGGTCCTGGCTTCGCTGATCAATGCCGGGATCAGCGGGCCTTCAGGCAGGTTCTTCCAGAAACGGCTCGGTAAGTGACCTTGCATGACTTTCGGGTTCAGGCGCGCGGGGTTGAAGATATGGCTGTAATAGGTCAGCCACAGCTCGCCACCGGGATCATCGGCATTGCGCGCCAGTTGTTGCCACTCAACAGGGCAGACCCGCTGGTGAATCAGTTGTTGGCCGTCGTAGTACACGCCGTCCCTGGGCGTTGCAATCATCCAGCGATGCTGGCCCATACGGCCGATGAAGTGCTGGCTGGCGCTCAACAGAATGTCGTGGGCAGACTCGTGCCATGCGACATAGTGTGGCTGAGCGACGGATTCCGGCAAATCCGCAGCAGGCAGAGCGACAAAGCGCAGAAACGCATGCAGGTGATGAGCTTCGCGGCTGACTTGCTTGATCCTTCTGTGTAACTCGCTGCCCAGTTTGTCACCGGCAAGCATGGCGGTGCGATCGCCATGGCTGACGCGCCACAACACTTCATACAGCAGGCTCCAGCGCTGGTCGCCGCGATACTGCGCTGCGTTTTCCAGTAGTTCCAGCAGCGCCAGCGGGATGCGTGCCTGGAAGGGGCCCGGCTGTTCGGGATAACTGTGATCTGAACCGAACAGGTCGCTGGCTTCGCTGGACGTCCAACTGACCTGGCTTGGATCGACTTCATGGCTGAGCAGCCAGCGTGCCTGCTGACGCCAGTTATCGAACAGATCATCGCACTCCAGGCAAATCATCCCCACAGCCCCATTTGCTGAGGTGCCGGACGATCACGCAGGAGCATGTGTAGCGACTCACTGCTGCTTTCTGCCTGCGACGGGTGGTAGTCGCAGGTGACGATGAATGGCTTGGCCTTGGCCAGTACGCAGCGCATGCGGGTCAAATCTTCATAACGGATTCGCCGCTGTCGACGCAGCTCCATCAGACGGTTGGTCGTGCGAATACCAATTCCGGGGATGCGTGCAATCAGCGACGCGTCAGCACGGTTCAGGTCCAGTGGGAACAAGCTGCGATTGTTCAGCGCCCAAGCCAGTTTCGGGTCGATATCGAGCGCCAGGTGGCCCGGCCCCTGAAACAGTTCATTGACCTTGAAGCCATAGCCGCGCAACAGGAAGTCGGCCTGGTACAAGCGGTGTTCACGCATCAGTGGCGGTGCCGCCAGCGGCACACTTTTCGGGCTGTTGGGGATCGGGCTGAACGCTGAGTAATAAACCCGGCGCAGGCCGTAGTTACCATAGAGGGACTCGGCACTGCTGAGGATGGTGCTGTCATCGGTTTCGTCGGCACCAACGATCATTTGTGTGCTTTGCCCGGCAGGTACGAAGCGTGGGGCGCGGGGTTCGTTGAGAACAGTCTGTTGCCCGGTATGGATGGTCTGCATGGCCTGTTTGATCGTGACCACGTTTTTTTCCGGTGCCAGGGTTTTCAAGCCGTCGTCAGTGGGTAATTCGATGTTGACGCTCAGTCGGTCAGCATAGCGGCCCGCCATCTCGATCAGCGCCGGATCGGCGTCGGGTATGGTCTTGAGGTGGATATAACCGCGAAATTCGTGGACCTCTCGCAACAGTCGAGCCACCTCGATCAACTGCTCCATGGTGTAGTCCGCCGAGCGAATGATGCCGGAGCTGAGGAACAGCCCGCTCACGCAATTACGCCGGTAGAAGTCCAGGGTCAAAGTAACCACTTCTTCCGGGCTGAAGCGGGCACGAGGTACGTCGCTGGAGCGGCGATTGACGCAGTATTGGCAGTCATACAGACAGAAATTGGTCAGCAGAATCTTGAGCAGCGAGACGCAGCGCCCGTCTGGCGTGTAGCTGTGGCAAATTCCCATGCCGTTGCTTGATCCCAGCCCGGTCTTGCCCTCCGAACTGCGCTTGGGCGCGCCGCTGCTGGCGCACGAAGCGTCGTACTTGGCAGCGTCAGCGAGGATACTGAGCTTGTCGATGAGCTGCATGGGAAACTCCGATACTGTTTGAATGTACAGTATAGGGTTGGGTCGTGGGATGCAATGTCCTGTGGTCGGGAGAATGGGCTATGAGTTACGTGAAATGGAGTGCACGGGTATTGTGAACGGGACTGCAATCCCACATACGATCCCGTTCCAGTTCAAATGAGCAAGATTTTCACTTGAAAATCCTTGCCACTCCTCGCTACATCCCCTGACTCCCGCGAATCAGATCATAGGCCTTGCGTGCGAGCGGGTTGACGGTGTTGGGCCTGATCCACAGGTGGTAAGTCACATCCGGCAGGCGTGGCAAACCGTCGTTTTCTCCCAGTACGCGCATGTCCGGGCCGAGCATTTCCATGCTCCGCGCGGTGACACCCAACCCGGCACGGGTGGCAGCCTTGATGCCGATCAGGTTGGACGCCAGATACGCCTGCCGCCAGGGGATATTGGCGCGTTCCAGGGCCTCTAGCGCATAACGCCGATAGATGCTCGGTTCGTCCACCAGAATCAACGGTAAGGGCTCGCCGGGCACGTGGATGTACTGCGCGGAGCAGATCCACCACACCGGAGAGGTGCGCAGCGCAAAGCCTTCAAGGTCCGGGTCTTCGCGGGTCGAAATCACCATGTCTACTTTGCCGCGATGCAGATCGTCCATCAGGAACGGGCTGCGGCCGACGTCGATTTCCAGGCGCAGGCGCGGTGCTGAACGGGCGATGTGGCTGAGGATCGGCGGCAGGATGGTGTCAGCGACGTCATGAGGGGAGCCGATGCGCAGCACGCCACTCAGGCTGTCTTCGCGCAGGGAGTTAAGCGCTTCGTCATTGAGCGACAGCATTTGCCTGGCATGGCGCAGCAACTGGCGACCTGGCTCGGTGAGCTGTTTCTGGCGTCCCTGCTTATGGAACAGGCTGACACCCACCTGCTGTTCCAGACGCTGCATGTGCTGGGTCACGGAGGATTGGGTGCGCGCCAGTTGTGCGCCCGCTTCGGCAAAGCTGTGGTGGTCGACCACGGCAATGAACGTACGCAGCAGTTCCAGATCGAGGGTCGTACTGGGAGGAGGGTTCAACATGTGCATACGGCTCGGTCATATCAATCAGATAGCGCAATACATTACGTTTATTTATGTAATGGCAGTGAGTATTTTAAGAGATTTCCGCGAAAGCCCTGTTTTACGAGCTTATAGCGTTTATGTCTAAAACGAAAATACAGAAAGTTATAACCATATTTGATATTTGAATTTCCGTTAATCGCTGGCGCTACCTAGGATGCCCCACATCAGGTCGGGGGACGCCGACCATCAGCCAGGGAATGAACCGGGAATGACTATGCCTAACACACGCACGCCAGCTTCACGTTTTCTGCCTGTCATGTTGGGCGCTTTGGTTTCGCTTGCGGTGACCGGTATGGCGCAGGCCGATGCAACGCTGGACAAAATTGAAGCCCGGCACAAGCTGGTGGTCGGTGTGCTGCTCTCTGGTGGGCCGTTCGGCTCTATCGATCCTGCCAATCAAAAGCCGAAAGGCTTGAACGTTGACCTGGCAGAAGACATCGGCCGCCGCCTTGGCGCTGAAGTTGAACTGGTGCCGGTACTGCCCGCCAATCGTGTGCAATTCCTGCAGCAGGGTAAGGTGGATCTGTTGATTGCCAACATGGAGTGGACCGCTGAACGCAGCCAGATTCTGGGGTCTGTACCCACACCTTTCTATCGCGTCGGCGGCACTGCGGCGGTATTGAAGGACAGCAAGATCAACACCTGGCAAGACCTCAAAGGCCAGTCGGTGTGCACCTCCCAGGGCAGTAGCTACGTCAAACCGCTGACTGAGTTTGGTGCTGAGCTCAAGGCATTCAAAAGCTCCTCCGAATCCCTGCTGGCGCTGCGTGGCAACAACTGCGTGGCTGCCGTTCATGATTCGACACTGATCAATCCGCTCGTGGCCAACAATCCGGAATGGAAGGACTACCGTGCCATTGCTCCGGAGCTGAACCCGGCACCCTCGGTGATCTGGACGCGTCAGGGCGAAACCGATACCCAGGCCAGGCTCGACAGCATCGTCAAAGACTGGCACCGCAGCGGTTTTCTGATCGAGGCTGAAAAACGCCACAACATCACGCCTGCATCGCCTGCGCTGGTTGAGCTGCATGCGCAGTTCAAGGGCTGATTAGCGGGCTCTTCTGTAGGAGTTGCCGAAGGCTGCGAAAGCGGTGTGCCAGGTGCAACCGCTTCGCAGCCTTCGGCAGCTCCTGCAGAGGCTTCATTCTGTCGGTAAGGACTTTCCATGAACACCTTCTTCACCCGTAAAACCCTGACAGCACTAGGGCTGGTGCTCTGCGCCGGGCTGGCTCACGCTGACGCGACGCTCGACAAGATCCAGCAGCGCCACAAGATCAGCGTTGGTGTGATTCTCAGCGGGCCGCCATTTGGCACTATCGATCCGAAGACCGGCGAGCATCTGGGCTACAACGTCGAACTGGCCAAAGGCATTGCCAAACAAATGGGCGTCGAGCTGGAGACTGTTTCGGTGCTGGCGCCGAACCGCGTGCAGTTCCTGCAGCAGGGCAAGGTTGATCTGTTGATCGCCAACATGCAGTACACCGACGAGCGCGCCGAAATTCTCGATTACGTGCCGACCCCCTATGAAGAAGTCGGCGGTGCTGCACTGATTCGCAAAGGCGCCGGGATCAGCACGTGGGAAGACCTCAAGGGCAAGCCGGTGTGCGTGTCCCAGGGCAGCAACTTTATCAAGCCTCTGCAGGAAACCTACGGCGCGCAGATCAAGGCGTTCCGCAGCCAGTCCGAATCGCTGTTGTCCCTGCGTGGCAACGGCTGCGTGGCGGCGGTACATGTCAGCCCGACCATGCATGCGCTGCTCAGCGACGCCGAGTGGGCTGACTATGCGATTCCATTGCCGAACGATCTGATCCCGTCCAATTCGGTGATCTGGATTCGCAAGGGCGAACATGATGTGCAAGCCAGGCTCGACGCCATTGTGCGTGACTGGCACCGCAGCGGCTGGTTGATCGAGGTCGGCGAACGCACCGGCATGGCACCGTCTCAAGCCTTGCGTGACCTGCATGAAAAATTCCGTAACGCCGCGCCGTTGGCCGTCAGTCAATGAGTGCAGCCCTGTTCCAGGCGTTACAGCAACTGCTGGGTGCCGTTCATGTGCAGAGCGGTGATGACACCGCCTCGCAACTGACCGACAAGCAAGGCCGTTACGTTGGCCGGGTGGTGGCGATAGTTCGCCCGGCTGATACCGAACAGGTCGCAGCCGTTGTCCGCCTGTGTGTCGTTCATGACGCGCCCGTCGTGGTGCAGGGGGGCAACACCGGCTTGATGGGCGGCGCGACACCCGATGCCAGCGGCACCGCCGTGCTGGTATTGCTGGATCGACTGAACCGCGTGCGCGCAGTGGACACCGACAACGATACGTTTACCGTCGAGGCCGGCTGCATCCTGCAACACCTGCAAGAGGTGGCGCGTGAAGCCGGGCGTCTGTTCCCGCTCAGTCTGGGCGCGGAGGGCAGTTGCACCATCGGCGGCAACCTGGGTACCAACGCTGGCGGTACTGCCGTACTGCGTTATGGCAACACACGTGAGTTGACGCTGGGGCTGGAAGTGGTGACTGCCGAGGGCGAAATCTGGCATGGCCTGCGCGGTTTGCGTAAGGACAACACCGGCTACGACCTCAGGGATTTATACATTGGCAGTGAAGGCACGCTGGGCATCATCACTGCCGCTACGTTGAAACTGTTCCCACTGCCCAAGGCTCAGGCAACGGCGTTTCTGGCGTTCGACTCGCTGGCGCAAGCGGTGAGTTTTCTGTCCCATGCCCGCGCTGGATTTGGCGCAAGCCTGACGGCATTCGAGTTGCTGACGGCTGATTGTCTGGCGTTGCTGCGCGAGCAGTTTCCGGACGGTCCGCAGCCATTTTCCAAGGCAGCGCAACCCTGGTTTGCACTGTTGGAACTCTCTGATAACCACAGCGAAAGCCACGCCCGGCAATCGTTTGAAGAGGTTTTGGGCGCAGCATTTGAAAGCGAATTACTGGCTGATGCTTTGATTGCCGAAAGCCTCGCCCAGAGCGAAGCCCTGTGGTTACTGCGCGAGAACATGAGTGACGCGCAGAAGCGCGCCGGTCGCAACATGAAGCACGACATCTCCGTGCCGATTTCCCGGGTGGTCGATTTCGTTACTCACACCAACGCCTTGCTACAGGCGCATTTCCCTGGCGTACGCAACTTCACCTTCGGTCATCTGGGCGACGGCAACCTGCATTACAACGTGGCCCATCCGCTGGATTCGACGGTTGAGGCGCACATGGCCAATTACGCTGCCCTAAGCCTGCTGGTGCACGACAGTGCGCATGCTCATGGCGGCTCGATCAGCGCTGAGCACGGCATCGGCCAGCGCAAGCTGGACATGCTGTCGCGCTACAAAAGCCCGGTAGAGCTGGACCTGATGCGTCGCATCAAGCGGGCGCTGGACCCGAAAAACCTGCTCAACCCCGGCAAAGTCCTGGTGGTTGGCGAACAGGGAGAAGCGCCATGAGTGTGCGTCTGTCAAAACGCGTACAGCGCGTCACGCTGTCGGCCAATGCCGCAGCCAAATCACGAGTCACCGCCTTGCGCGAGGCGGGGGTCGATATCCTCGACCTGACCACCGGTGAGCCGGATTTCGATACGCCGGAACACATCAAGCAAGCCGCCTATGCCGCCATTGCAGCGGGCGATACCAAGTACACCGCAACCCCTGGCGTGAAAGCTCTGCGGGATGCCGTGCAGCGTAAGCTCAAGCGGGAAAACGCGCTGGAATATCCGTTGCCCTCCATCGTGATTGCCAACGGTGCCAAACAGATTATTTATAACGCCTTTGCCGCCACTCTGGATGACGGTGACGAAGTCCTTGTACCGGTACCGTACTGGCCGTCGTTTCCGGACAGCGTGCGCTTTAGCGGTGGCGAACCGGTGTTTATCGAGTGCCCGCTGGAACAGGGCTGCAAGCTGACGCCGACCCAGTTGGAAAGCCACATCACTGAGCGCACCCGCTGGCTGATTCTCAACGGCCCCGGCAACCCGAGCGGCGCGGTCTACAGCGAAGCCGAATTACAGGCATTGGCTGACGTGCTTCGACGTCATCCGCAGGTCCTGGTCCTGCTGGACGAGTTGTATGAGCACATTCGCTTTGATGGTCGTCAGGCGTTGAACCTGCTCAACGTGGCCCCGGATCTGCAATCGCGCTGCCTGTTGGTGGGCGGTGTCTCCAAGACTTACGCCATGACCGGCTGGCGCATCGGCTTTGGTGCTGGCCCGCAAGAGCTGACCACCGCCATGACGGTGGTGCAATCGCAATCCACTTCTGGCGCATCGTCAGTCGGGCAGGCGGCAGCGCTAGCGGCATTTGACGGCGGGTTGGTTTTCCTGCCCGAGCAGGTCGCGGCGTATCACCAGCGTCGTGATGTACTGGTAGCGGCATTGCGCGAGGTTGACGGGCTGCAGGTTCTGGAGCCTCAAGGCGGGTTTTTTGTGTTTGTCCGCTGCGCCGGTTTGCTCAGTCGTTATCGTCCGGACGGCCAGCGTATTGACAGCGACGCCGACGTGGTCGACTGGTTGCTGGAGTCAGGTGTCGCAGGCGTCGCGGGCAGTGCTTACGGCCTGTCACCCTGGTTCCGCCTGTCGATTGCCACTGCAACGACTAGCGTTGCTGAAGCCGGACGACGCATCGCCGCGGCCTGCGCGCGTTTACTCAGCGAGGTGCCTGCATGAGTCATTGGCTGGAATTGTTCGTCCACTGGACCGCAGGGTTCGGACTCAATTACAACTTTCTGCTGGATGCCTATCAACGCGGCTCCATGGTAGACGGTGCGCTGACCACCATGCTGTTGTGCGCTTTCACCATCGTCGGCAGCTTGCTGGTAGGCGTTGTGCTGGCGGCAATGCTGACGTCGGGCAAAACGTATCTGGCAACCCCGGCGCGGATATTCATTGAGGTCACCCGCAACACGCCAACCCTGGTTCAGCTGTATTGCGCGTTTCTGGTGCTGAACATGTTGCTGACTCAGGCTGTTGGCGCGGCCAACCCGCTGACACCGTTTGCCTGGGTCGTGATCGTGATTTCCTTGCACAAGGGCGCGTTTCATGCCGAGGCGTTGCGCGCCGGTATCGAGGCTGTGCCGTCGGTGACCATGGAGGCTGCCAGCTCGCTGGCGTTCAGCAGCCGTCAGTTGTTGTGGAATGTACAACTGCCGCTGGCCCTGCGTTTCGCCTTGCCGTCCCTGATCAACAACCTGATCGATCTGGTGAAAATGACGGCAGTGGCATCTGCCATTGCGGTTGGCGACATCACTTACGCGGCGATCATGATCTGGACCCAGAGCGATAACGTGCTGGAGCTGATGATTCTGATTCTGTCGTTCTTCGGCTTGCTGAGCTTCTTCGTCAATTGTGTAGGTCGCGCCCTCGAAGCGCGCCTGAGGATGCCTGGTTATGGCCACTGACTCTTCCACTGTGGCTGTGCCGCTGGCTTGGCCGCGCCGCCACATCGGCAAGCTGGCGCTGCTCGTTGCGGTAGTTGCCTGGCTGATCTTCGCTGCCCCGCAAAGCCCGGTGTTCATGGCGCTGGTGCAATGGTCGCCGGCATTGGCCAAGGGGTTCGGGCAAAACATCCTGATCAGCCTGGTTGCGATCGGGCTGGGCACGCTAGCGGGCCTGTTGATTGGTGCACTGGCCTTGTCGCCCGGCTGGATATTGCGTCTGCCCGCGCGGATCTGGGTGCAGATTTTCCGTAATGCGCCGTGGCTGGTGCTGATCTACTTCACGACGTACGTGTTCCCTTTCGAGATACACATCGGCAGCTCTTACGTGTCGTTTCCCGACTGGGTCAAGGTCACCATTGGCCTGGCGTTGCCTGCGAGTGCCAACGTTGCGGAGATCTTCCGTGGTGCGATTGGCTCGATCCCCAGTACCCAATGGGAAGCCGCACGTTCGCTGGCGTTTACCCGCTGGCAGATTTTCACGTCGATCATTCTGCCGCAGTGTTTCAAGCGCATGTTGCCGCCATGGATGAATCTTTATGCGGTGATCACCATGGGCACTGCGCTGGCCTCTCTGGTCGGCGTGCATGACGTGATCGACACCGCGCAGATCGCCAGTAATACCGTGAACCAGACCGGCTTCACCGTGCTGATCTACATGAGCCTGTTGGCGCTGTTTTTCGCCTACTGCTATCCGATTTCCCGTTTGACTCAACGTCTGGAGCGCCGTTATGCCTTCTATTGATAAAGCCTCCCAGCCACTGGTGAGTCTGCGCGACCTGCATTTGTCATTCGGCACCAACCATGTACTCAAGGGGATTGATCTTGAGGTGCAACGCGGTCAGGCGGTGTCGATCATCGGACCTTCGGGGTCGGGGAAGTCAACCATTCTGCGTTGCATTACCGGTTTGCTGCAGACCCAGCGCGGCACCATCCAGGTCGGTGCAACCGAAGTCAACAAGCTGGCCACCGAAGCTGACCGCATCGAACTGCGTAAACGGGTTGGTTTCGTGTTTCAGCAATACAACCTGTTCCCGCATTTGTCGGTACTCGAGAACCTGGTGATTGCGCCACGCAAGGTGCTGGGTATCAGCCGGGCCGAGGCCGAGCTGCAAGCCCGGGCACTGCTGGCCAAGGTCCGCATGGAACACAAGGCGGATGCCTATCCGGGGCAGTTGTCCGGTGGTCAGCAACAGCGCGTGGCGATTGCCCGGGCGTTGGCCATGCGTCCTGAGCTGATCCTGTTTGACGAAGTGACTTCCGCGCTGGACCCGGAAACGGTCGGCGAGGTGCTGACCGTGATCCGTGAGTTGACGGAGGAGGGCATGACCTGCGTGCTGGTCACCCACGAAATGCGTTTCGCCGAAGAAATCAGCGATGTGGTGTATTTCACCGAGAACGGATTGATCGTCGAACACGGCAGCGCCGAGCAGATTTTCCAGCGGCCGATCAGCGAGCGTACCCGCGAGTTCCTGCGTCATGCGCTGGGGGATTCAGGTCGACGTCCGGCGGCACACAATGATCCCTACGTGCTGAGCAATCTGGGCCGGTACAGCATTTCTGTTTGAGTCTGTAAGAGGCCCCCAAACTGTTTTGATTTGAAATGCTTTCCCGTGTGGGCGCTGGGCTTGCCGGCGATACGGGCAACGCATATCGCGGGCAAGCCCAGCTCCCACAGGGGGGAAAGCGTTTCAGTTCAAGAGTTAACCCAGGAGTATTTATGACTATCGAAAACCGTGCCGAAGCCATCGAAACCCTTTTGCAGCAAGTGCGTGTGATCAACGATCGTGGCGTCGACCGTGCGGCGTTGCAGGAAATCATCGCGCTGCTTGAAGGTCTTGCCACTCGCCATGACCTGTTTAATTTCGACACCTTTCCCTCGCCGGTCCCCGGGGCGGGTTCGACGGCTTTTCGCTATCGCCTGAACGACGATGGCAACACGCCAACGCTGTACATGAACTCGCTGTTGCCGGGCAAAAAAACCTTGCCTCACAACCATGAGACCTGGGCGGTGATCGTTGCCGTACAAGGGCAGGAAATCAATTACGTCTGGGCGCGTACCGACGATGGCAGCAACCCTGGGTACGCCAGACTTGAGCTGGACAAAGAGGTCGTGGTGCAGCCCGGCACGCCGATTGGCTTTTTGGGTGAAGATCTGCATGGCATCCGGGTTGAGGGTGATACGCCGACGCTGCATTTCCACTTGTACGGTCGTCCGCTGGAGTCGTTGAACGGCCGCTTTGGTGTCAACGAGGAAGGCCGCGTCTTGAATTACAACGCGTCGCAGATGGAACCCTCGATCAAGGCTTATGCGTGATTGATGTGCACCCTATGCGTGCCTGTGGCAGGGCTGGGGTAATCGGTTAACCGGCAGTTGGTGTGTGCGATAAATAATGACGCGGTGTGACTTATATCCACGTCTCATGTATCGCGGGCAAGCACCGCTCCCACAGGTCCTGCATCAATACAACAATTTGTGAGATTCCATGAGCCAAACCATCACCCCAGCGCAACTGCAACAGTGGCTTTTCGACGGGCAGGAAATTGCCCTGTTTGATGTGCGTGAGCACGGCCAGTATGGCGAGGCGCACTTGTTTCACGGCCAGAACCTGCCTTACAGCCGTCTGGAAATTGAAGCGCCTCGCCTGGCCCCCAATCCTGCGGTGCGTCTGGTGATCTATGACCAGAACGGCACTGACGTTGCCCTGCGTGCCGCTTCACGTCTTGAGGCGCTGGGTTACCAGCAGGTGCATATCCTGCAAGACGGTGCCGATGGATGGCAGGCTGCAGGCCTGCAACTGTTTGCCGGTGTGCATGTGCCCTCCAAGGCATTTGGCGAACTGGTGGAGGAGGTTAGCCACACGCCACACATTACTGCTGACGAACTGGCGCAGTGGCAGGCGCGTGGCGAGCCGTTGCTGGTGCTCGACGGCAGGCCGTTCGATGAGTACCGCAAGATGACCATTCCCGGTTCCATCTGCTGCCCCAATGGCGAACTGGGTTATCGACTACCTGCCTTGGTCAACGATGAAACCACGCCCATTGTGGTGAATTGCGCCGGGCGCACCCGGAGCATTATTGGCGCACAAACGCTGATCGATCTAGGCGTGAAGAACCCGGTTTATGCGCTGGAAAACGGCACTCAAGGCTGGTATCTCGCAGATCTGCAACTGGAGCATGGCAGCACCCGACGTTATCCGGACCAGGTGTCTGCGGATGCCCTGGCTAAACAGCGCGAAGCTGCCAGAACCCTGGCGCAAAAGGCCGGTATCGAAACAGTCAGCGCTGCACAAGTGGCCAAATGGGCCGAAGATCAGAGCCGCAGTCTGTTCCTGTGTGACGTACGCACGGCTGAAGAGTTTGCCGCAGCGACCTTGCCCGGTGCACAACATACGCCGGGCGGGCAGTTGATTCAGTCCACCGACCTGTACATCGGTGTGCGACATGCGCGCATCGTGTTGATAGATTCCGACGGCATTCGTGCCCCCATCGTTGCCAGTTGGCTACGTCAGTTGGGGCATCAGGCTTATGTGCTGGAGGATGGCGTCAGGAGTGATCTGACGTTGCAAGCGTCGCCGTTGCTGAGCGCTGCACAATTACCGACCATCAATGCACTGGCAGTCGCCGACGCCTTGAAAGACGACGCAGTTGCGCTGATTGACCTTCGGCCGAGCACGCTCTTCCGCAAGGCGCATATTCACGGCTCGCGCTGGTCGATTCGCCCCTTGATAGCGGCCGCCGTTGCCGTTGAAGCACGCCCGCTGGTGTTGCTCGCCGACAGTCTGGAAGTGGCGCAACTCGCTGTTCAGGAATTACCTGAAGCGCAGCAGGCACAGGCACGTTTGCTGGAGGGCGGAATTGAGGAATGGCGGGCAGCGGGTTTGCCACTGGTGGACGATGCCACAAGCCTGGACGACGCGCAGTGTATCGACTTCCTGTTTTTCACCCATGATCGGCATTCGGGCAACAAGGACGCGGCGCGGCAGTACCTGGCGTGGGAAATCGGCTTGCTGGCGCAAATGACTGAACAGGAAATCAACAGCCTTAGGCCTTTGCACGGAAAAAAGCCTGAGCGCCCGTCGGCTACCTCTGATGTGCGTACGCGGTTGATTCACGCCGCACGTACTGAGAAGGGCGGCGGCGGGCGCGCAGTGAATGTGCCAGTGACGCGTTTGAGCACTGTGCTGTTCGATAGCCTCAGCGAGATGCGCGATATCCGTAAGCGTCGGGACACTGAGCGGGTCTTGAGCTACGGCGCGCGAGGCAATCCCACGGCATTTGCGCTGGAAGATCTGGTCACCGAACTTGAGGGCGGGCATCGCACCAAGCTGTTTTCCACGGGGCTGGCGGCGACTGCACAAACCTTTCTGGCGTATCTACGCCCCGGTGATCATGTGTTGCTCACCGATGCGGTCTATGGCCCGGTGCGCAGGATTGCGTCGGAGTACCTTGTGCCGTTCGGTATCGAAGTCGGTTACTTCCCGGCCGATTGCCGCGGTCTGGAAGCGCTGCTGCAAGCCAATACCAAAATGGTTTACGCCGAAGTGCCGGGCTCGCTGCTTTATGAATTGTGCGACCTGCCTGCGATTGCTGCGTTGTGCAAACCACGCGGAATCTTGCTCGCTGTCGATAACACCTGGGGTTCTGGTTATCTGTATCGACCGCTGGCGCTGGGGGCGGATATCTCGATCATGGCCTTGACCAAGTACATCAGTGGTCACAGCGACGTGATGATGGGCTGCGTCTGTACCGGCAAAGACGTGTGGCCCGCGCTGGGGCGGATGAGCGAAACCTTCGGCAATACCGTCAGTCCGGATGATGCCTATCTGGTTCTGCGCGGAGCACGGACACTGGCTTCGCGGCTGGATATTCACGAGCGTCAGGCACTGCAAGTCGCTCACTGGTTGCAGGCGCAGCCGTTGGTCCAGCGGGTTTTCCACCCGGCGCTGGTCGAGCATCCCGACCACGATCTGTTCAAGCGCGATTTCAGCGGCAGCAATGGCCTGTTGTCGTTCGAACTGGCCAATGACGATCCTGCTCAGCTTGAGCAGTTCATCGGCGCACTGCGCCTGTTCGGGCTGGGTGCTTCATGGGGCGGTTATGAAAGCCTGATCACCGTGGCGGATGTGAGTGATCGTAATAACCCCGATGACAGGGCGCTTAACCCGGTATTACGCCTGCACATCGGCCTGGAGAATTTGACTGCCCTGATTGAAGATTTGCAGCGGGGATTTGACGCTATCAACGTTTGATCGAGTGATTTGTTATTTTATAACACTTCGCTTTCTGGCTATGTAATACTGTAACAAATAGTTGCAGGTTACTGGTTCATGAAAACACCCCGCATTCCTTCCATCGCCGGTTCGGTTCTCGCCCAGTCGGCATGGAAGAGAGTTGTGCTCGCCTTGAGCATGCTGGTTTTGCTGTGGTTGGCGATCATCTGGGCGGTGGCCATTCCATGAGCGCCGCCATCTCTCTGCAGGATCTCACCGTCGTCTACGAACGCCGGGCCGCCGTTCATCACCTCAATGGGTGTTTCGAAGCCGGGAGCCTGACTGCCATTGTCGGGCCCAATGGCGCTGGCAAATCGACGCTGATCAAAGCCATTGCCGGGACCATGAAGCCTGCTGCCGGTCGGGTCGATCGCGGCAACCTCGCAACCAAAACCCTCGGTTATTTGCCTCAGGCTGCAGAAATTGACCGCAGCTTTCCACTCAGTGTCGCCGACACCGTGGCGATGGGCGCATGGCGTAGCATCGGTGCGTTTCTTGGCCTGACCCGAGACCTCGCCAGGCGCACGCAAGAGGCATTGCAGGCGGTGGGCCTGGAGGGCTTTGAGTCGCGCAGCATCGGTTCGCTGTCTTCCGGGCAGTTTCAGCGTGTGCTGTTCGCCCGGCTGCTGCTTCAGGACGCTGCTGTGATTTTGCTCGATGAACCCTTCACTGCAATTGATGCACGTACCACCCGTGACCTTCTGGAGTTGGTACGGGTCTGGCACGGGCAGGGCAGAACAGTGATTGCCGTGCTGCACGACATCGATCAGGTGCGCCAGCATTTTCCGCAAACCCTGCTGATGGCGCGTGAAGCCATTGCCTGGGGCGCGACTGCAGACGTCCTGAACGTCGAGAACCTGCGCAAGGCGCGGAACATGGCTGAGTTCTGGAGCGCGGATACGGAGTTGTGTGGGGTGGAGACTCTATGATTTCTCCCGACGTGCAATGTCCTGTAGGAGTGAGCTTGCTCGCGATGGCGTCAGGTCAGGCGATCACTTTTGGGCTGGTGTACCGCATCGCGAGCAAGCTCACTCCTACAGCAAGCCGGATTCCAGTCAGGTCCCGCGTCCGGATTCTGAGGGGGTGGTCATGACCCTCTACACCTTGTTAATCGAACCCTTCGTCGAGTTTGGCTTCATGCGCCGGGCCTTGGTGGCGTGTCTGGCGCTCGGCATTGGCTCCGGGCCGGTGGGCGTGCTGTTGATGCTCAGACGCATGAGCCTGGTGGGCGATGCGATGAGCCACGCAGTATTGCCGGGGGCTGCGTTGGGTTTTCTGTTTTTCGGTTTATCACTGCCTGCCATGGGCGTTGGTGGCTTGATCGCCGGCCTGGCCGTCGCGCTGTTGTCCGGGCTGGTCAGTCGCCTGACGGCCCTGCGTGAAGACGCGAGCTTTGCCAGCTTCTACCTGACCTCGCTGGCGGCCGGGGTCATGATCGTTTCGTTGCACGGCTCCAACGTTGACCTGTTGCATGTGCTGTTTGGCACCATCCTCGCCATCGACGCCAGCGCGATTTACATGGTGGGCGGTATCGCTTCTTTCACCGTGATCCTGCTCGCACTGATTTACCGGCCGCTGGTCCTGGAGTGTTTTGACCCCGGATTCCTGCGTGCCGTCGGCGGGCGAGGCTCGCTGTATCACGTACTTTTCCTGCTATTAGTGGTGCTCAATCTGGTGGCGGGCTTCCAGGCGCTGGGGACATTGATGGCGGTCGGCATGATGATGTTGCCTGCCACGGCGGCACGCTTCTGGGCCACGTCATTAAGCGCGTTGGTAGCGATTTCGACGTTGGTCGCGACGTTGTCAGGCTTGATCGGGCTGATCATTTCTTACCACATGGGCGTCGCTTCGGGACCCGCCATCGTCCTGACCGCCAGCGCTTTCTATGGCTTTTCTCTGTTGTTCGGCCGCACAGGTGTCCTGCGCGGTCTGCTTCCCCAATCTCATCTGGCCAACTGATTCACGCACCTATTTCAAGAGGAACGTCATGAAACGATCAATGCTGTTGGGTTCAATGGCAGCCCTTGTGCTGTCTGCTGTTAGCGCTCTGGCGCAGGCCAAACCTCTGGAAACCGTCGCGTCATTCACGGTCATTGCCGACATGGTGCAGAACGTCGGCGGCGACCGGGTGCATGTTACCTCGCTGATTGGTCCCAACGGTGATCCGCACGTCTACGAACCCAGCCCGGCCGACGCTCAGGCGTTAAAGAAAGCAGACGTGGCGTTTGTCAGCGGTTTGCATCTGGAAGGCTGGATGGATCGTTTGATCAAGGCCTCGGGTTACAAGGGGGAGCCGGTAGTACTGTCGAACGGCATCAAAACCCGCAGCATGGAAGAGGACGGCGAGCGTATTACCGACCCCCATGCCTGGAACAGTGCTGCCAATGCGGTGATCTACGTGCGTAACATCGTGGCTGGATTGCAAAAAGCCGACCCTGCGGGCGCTGCCGTCTATCAGGCTAACGGCGAACGCTACACAGCGCAGCTTCAAGCGCTGGACAGTTATGCCCGGACGCAAATCCAGTCAATTCCCGTTGCGCAACGCAAGGTGCTGACCTCCCATGATGCCTTTGGTTATTTTGGCGATGCTTATGGCGTTACCTTCCTGTCGCCGCTGGGTTTCTCCACTGAGTCCGAAGCTTCGGCGGCAGATGTGGGCAAGCTGATTCGGCAGATCAAGGCCGAGCATGTCAGCGCTTACTTCTTCGAAAATTCCGGTGATCCGCGGCTGGTCAAGCAAATCGCCGATGCCAGTGGCGCCAAGCCCGGTGGTGAGCTGTATGTTGAAGCACTGTCGCCAGCCACTGGGCCTGCGGCCAGCTATGTGCAGATGTTCCGCTACAACGTTGATCAGTTGGTGGCGGCGATGCAGGGTAAGTGAAGCCGAGGGGCAAGGAGGCGAAGGCTGCGCATTCGCAGCCTTCGGTAGTTTCTGTCGAACAGAATGCAGTCCGTTGAATTGACATGCACGATCTGTAGGAGCTGCCGTAGGCTGCGAAGTATTGATACTGACACACCGCTATCGCAGCCTTCGGCAGCTCCTACAGTCCTGGGTCGCCGGGTTTTAGTGTTCCGAGAATTTAAACACCGTCGTCTGGGTATAAGTCTTGCCCGGGTCCAGTCGTGTACTCTGGAATTTCGGCTGGTTCGGCGCATCAGGATAGTGTTGGGTTTCCAGGGTAAAGGCACCCCAGTGCGGGTAGACCTTGCCTGCTTTGCCGTGAATGCTGCCGTCGAGGAAGTTGCCGGTATAGAGCTGCACGCCGGGCTCGCTGGTAAACAACTGCAGGCGACGTCCGGATTGCGGATCGCTGACTTCGGCGGCCAGTTTGCTGACGTCGCCTTTAGTGTCGAGCACCCAGTTGAAATCGAAGCCACCTTGTTTAGGCTCGGCGTATTTCAACTGCTGATGATCCGCCTTGATGTTCTTGCCAATGGCAGTCGGGGTAAGAAAGTCCATAGGCGTGCCTTTGACCGCAGGCAGATCACCGGTGGGGATCAGCTTCTCGTTGACTGGCGTGTAATGCGAAGCGTGCAGGGTGGCGACTTGTTTGAGGACATCACCATTGCCAGCGCCTGCCAGGTTGAAGTAGCTGTGGTTGGTCAGGTTGAGCACGGTGGGTTTATCGGTGGTCGCCTTGTACTGGATGCGCAGCTCGTTTTTCTCGTTAAGGCTGTAGGTCACTTCAGTCTTCAGGTTGCCAGGGAAACCCATCTCACCGTCGGGTGACACATACGTCAGCTTGACACCCACCCAGCCGCTTTCGTTGCTGGGTTCGGCTTTCCACACGCGTTTGTCGAAACCCTGCGTACCGCCGTGCAGTGCGTTGGTCTTGTCGTTCTGTGGCACTTGGTACGTTTTGCCATCCAGGCTGAACTGTCCGCCCGCCAGACGATTGCCAAAGCGGCCTATGGTCGCACCGAAGTACACCGTTCCGTTGTCCTGATAACCCTTCACATCATCAAAGCCCAGTACCACATCCTCAACCTTGCCGTTCTTGTCCGGCAGTAATAGCGATTGCAGCGTCGCGCCATAAGTAATGATGTTGGCTTCGACGCCGTGGCTGTTGCGCAGGGTGTACTTCTCGACCGCGGTACCATCAGCGGTTTTACCGAAGGGGCTGTGGTCATTGGTGAGGCTGGCCGCATTGGCGGTGAGGGTGGCGATCATCAGTGACAGTCCAAAACTGCTGAGCAGTGAAGAGGGTTTCATTGAATTTACCTTTTTTGTTGTTGTGGTGTGGGCTGCACCGAACCTTCGATGCTGGCCGGGTTCTTACGTTTTACGGATTATTGGTCTGACTATTTATCCTTATAAATGGTGTTAAGAGGATTTATAGCCGATAAATCGATGCTTGAAAATTTAATCGTAATACTATTTGATGGTCGTATAGATTCTATAGGCGCTGCCGAAGGCTGCAATCTGGTGTTTTTCCTGTAGAGGAGGCATCGCAGCCTACGGCAGCTCCTACAGGCAGAACCATGAGATGGTTTGACAGCCATTCATATGATGATTAGCCTCAATTCGCGGAAGTCACCGCGTAGTGAGGCGTAGCACATGAGCAGTAATTTTCATGCGTCAACGGTCGACTGGCTGGGGGCGTGGATCGCGGCGGGCAATGTGCGGCCGGGTCAGGTGTTAAAAGTCGAAGCGGTGCTCGCGGAAGAGTTGGGCGTTAGTCGCACGGTGATCCGCGAGGCGATCAAGACGCTGGTGGCCAAAGGTTTACTCGAAGTGGGGCCCAAGGTAGGGACCCGGGTGATGCCTTTGCGTAGCTGGAATCTGTTTGATCCGCAAGTGGTGGGTTGGCTGGCGCGTAAAGGTTTGCCAGAAGACTTTGTAAAGGATTTGCTCGATCTGCGCAGGACCATCGAACCCATGGCTGTCCGTTGGGCATGCGAGCGGGCCAGTACAGAACAGATATTTGAAATTCAACGGGCTTATGTGGCTCTGGCGGCATCGGTGGCGGACATGGGCGATTACAACCAGGCCGACCGGCGCTTTCATGAGGCGGTCCTGGCGGCTAGCCATAACCGTTTCATCGAGCAAATGTTGCCAGCGTTGGGTGCGTTACTGGCGGTGTCGTTTGAAGTGTCATCGGCTGTGCCGGGGGAGTTGGGTAAAACCCTGCCTTTGCACAAGGACCTTGCTGACGCCATTGCTAGCCGCGATGCAGCGAAAGGCGTTTGGGCGTGCATGACGTTGATCGAACAAGCGGCTGGCGTGATTGCTGAATCGTTCGCCAGGCAGGCGCTGGTTCCCGACAGCGACTAAGGTTTCACCGAAGTAGAAAACTGCTACACAGAATGGCTACAGAACACCTGACAAAAATAAGAAAAAAGGACACTTTCACATGCAATGGCTGCCTGTTTCAGCGCATCGTTTCATGCTGGGCGAAGGCCCGTTCTGGGACGCCCAAACCCAGACCCTCTATTGGGTCGACATCGCCGCCCGACTGGCTTGCCGACTGTTCGAAGATCAATATCAGCAGTGGCACCTGCCTGAGTCCGTCTCTGCCTTTATCCCTACCCGAAGTGGTGATGCACTGGTGACCCTTGCCAGCGGCGTCTATCGCCTTGATCTCGATTCTCCAGGTTATGCGCCCAGCCTCACGCTGTTGTGCGTGGCCGATCCCGTCGCTGGTAATCGCGCCAATGAAGCGCGCTGCGATCCTCGAGGCCGCTTGTGGCTGGGATCCATGCAAAACAACCTCGACGAGGAGGGCGGTGATCTGCCGATCACCCGACGGTCCGGCGGCATGTTCAGAATTGACGCCGATGGGGCCGTCACGCCTTTGCTTGAAGGTCAGGGCATCGTCAACACCCTGTTGTGGAATGCCAAAGGCGATGAGCTCTACAGCGCAGACAGCCTTGACGGGGTGATCTATCTCTACCCGGTTCTGGTCGATGAAAAGCTTGGATCGCGCTCTGTCTGGGCCGCTGAACATGAGCGCGGCGTGCCTGACGGCTCGGCGATGGACGTCGAGGGCTACATATGGAACGCACGCTGGGGTGGAAGCTGTCTTATTCGCTATGCCCCTGATGGCAGCGTCGAGCGCATCGTCGAACTGCCGGTCAGCCATCCCACCAGCTGCATATTCGGCGGCCCGGACATGACCACGCTGTTTGTCACCAGTGCTGCACCGGCGGATGCTCACGGGCAATTCGACGGCGCGCTGCTCGCTGCCGAGGTGGGTATACGCGGATTGCCGTCGACACGTTTTGCGGGTTAAGAGGTTGCTGTCTGGTATTGGCCGCAGATAACAAAGCTTTAGAAAAAGGTATGTCCAATGTCAGTGCTTCAGTGTGAGTGACACTAGGTTACATTCCGGTCATTGATAATATGATATGACTGTTTTGTTCTTGTTTTGATGTCGTCAACGTTGTCTTCGGACGCGCGATGACTTCGACACAACTCATTGCTGGACGCTGTAGCTATTCAATAAAAATAAGGAGTTAGCTATGTTGAGTCGTCACGGGATCCGTTCCCTTTGCTGTGCCGCCGTTGCCACTGCCGTGCTGGGCCTTGCTGGCGGAGTCTCTGCCGCCGAAAAGGTCAAAATCGGCTTCCTCGTCAAGCAGGCTGAAGAGCCCTGGTTTCAAACTGAATGGGCCTTTGCCGAAAAAGCGGGCAAGGACCACGGTTTTGAAGTGATCAAAATTGCCGTACCTGACGGCGAGAAAACCCTCTCTGCTATCGACAGCCTGGCCGCCAACGGTGCCAAAGGCTTCGTCATCTGCCCACCTGATGTTTCGCTTGGCCCTGCGATTGTGGCCAAAGCCAAAGCCAATGGCCTGAAAGTCATGGCGGTTGACGACCGTTTTGTCGACGCCAGTGGCAAGTTCATGGAGGACGTGCCTTATCTGGGCATGGCTGCATATGAGGTCGGCCAGAAACAGGGCGAGGCCATGGCCGCCGAGGCGAAGAACCGTAACTGGGACTGGAAAGAAACTTACGCCATCATCAATACGTATAACGAGCTGGATACGGGTAAGAAACGTACCGACGGTTCGGTTGATGCGTTGAAAAAAGCCGGTTTCCCGGAGGACCACATCCTCTTCACTGCACAGAAGACCCTCGACGTTCCTGGCAGCATGGAATCCACCAACTCGGCGTTGCCTAAACTGCCTTCCGCAGCGAAAAACCTGATCATCGGCGGCATGAACGACAACACGGTGCTGGGTGGTGTGCGAGCAACTGCGGGCGCTGGCTTCAAGCCTGCCAACGTGATTGGTATCGGCATCAATGGCACTGATGCCATCGATGAATTGAAGAAGAAGGAAAGCGGCTTCTTCGGTTCGATGCTGCCAAGCCCGGATAAAGAGGGCTACAACACTGCGCTGCAGATGTACAAGTGGGTCACCACCGGCGAAGAGCCTCCTAAATACACAGCGATGGACGACGTAACGCTGATTACCCGGGCGAACTTTCAGGAAGTGCTGACCAAGATTGGTCTCTGGAAGTGACAGTGCGCGAGGTGCGCACTGTCTAGCACCCAGGAACCCTGTAGGAGCGACCGGGTGGCGACCCACCTTGCTCGCGATAGCGGTATATCAGCGAATAAATCATCGCTTGACCCCGCGCCATCGCAAGCAAGCTAGCTCCTACAGGAATCGTGTTTCGATCCTGATGATGGGAGGTTCCATGCAACCGCAAGCCACTGTCACACCCACCTCGCAACCTTTGCCCGCAGGCAGCCTGCGCTTCAACGGCATTGGCAAGACTTTCCCCGGCGTGCGAGCACTGTCGGAGATTACTTTTGAGGCACGTCCCGGCAGCGTTCACGCGCTGATGGGCGAGAACGGCGCGGGTAAGTCCACGCTGCTGAAAATCCTTGGGGGTTCCTATCAACCGAACAGTGGCAACTTATCGATCGGTGAACAGGCTTACACCTTCAAATCCACGGCAGACAGCATCGGAGCGGGTGTAGCGGTCATCCACCAGGAGCTGCAGTTGGTGCCTGAGATGTCCGTTGCCGAAAACCTTCTACTGGGTCACATGCCCAGCCGCTGGGGCATGGTCAACCGGCGCGCCATGTTGCGTCAGGCGCGGGAGTTGCTTAAAGGCCTGGCCGACGAGATCGACCCGTCGACCCGTCTCGGCGACCTGTCCCTCGGTCAAAGACAGCTGGTGGAAATCGCCAAGGCCATGTCACGCAATGCCCATGTGATTGCATTTGACGAGCCGACCAGCAGCTTGTCGGCCCGGGAAATCGATCGTTTGATGGCAATCATCGTCAAGCTGCGGGACGAAGGCCGGGTGATCCTTTATGTGTCTCACCGCATGGAAGAAATCTTCCGGGTTTGTGATGCGGTGACGGTGTTCAAGGACGGGCGCTTCGTGCGCACCTTTGAAGACATGGCAGAACTGGATCACGACCGGCTGGTGACCTGCATGGTCGGCCGCGATATTCAGGACATTTACAACTACCGGCCAAGGCAGCATCAAGGGCCGGGCCTGCGGGTCACCGGGCTGCTTGGACCGGGTCTGCAGGAACCAGTGACCTTCGCGGTGCAAAAAGGCGAGGTGCTGGGCTTCTTTGGTTTGGTGGGGGCTGGTCGTACCGAGATGTTCCGCATGTTGTCGGGCCTGACACGCAGCAAGTCAGGTACGTTGCAGATCGACGGCAAGAACCTTGAGCTTCGTTCCCCTCGTGATGCGATTGCCGCCGGAATCCTGCTATGCCCAGAAGACCGCAAGAAAGAAGGCATCGTGCCGCTCTCCAGCGTTGCCGAAAACATCAACATTGGTGCGCGTCCACGCCACGTGACCCTGGGCTGCCTGATTCAGGGTCGCTGGGAGAAGAGCAACGCCAAACATCAGATTCAGGCGATGAACGTCAAGACGCCGTCGCCAGAGCAGCAGATGCTGTTCCTTTCGGGCGGCAATCAGCAGAAGGCGATTCTCGGTCGCTGGCTGTCGATGCCGATGAAAGTCCTGTTACTGGATGAGCCGACCCGAGGCATCGACATCGGTGCCAAGTCAGAGATTTACCAGATCATTCATAACCTGGCAGCTGACGGTATTGCGGTGATTGTGGTGTCCAGTGATCTGATGGAAGTCATGGGCATTGCCGACCGGATTCTGGTCATGAGTGAAGGCGCCATTACCGGCGAGCTGAACCGTGACGAGGCCGATGAGGCACGCCTGTTGCAACTGGCATTGCCACGAACCCGTGGTTGAGCGAATCGGTTCGCGCTGCGAAATCAGCGGTGAAAAACAAGCATGAAAAATAAGAAAGAGGTGCGTATGTCTAGCGAATCCAGTCTGACGGCTCCACGTCAGGGCCTTAACCTGCGACGTTTTATTGATGACTGGGCCATGCTCATGGCGGCGGTGGGCATTTTTGTGCTGTGCACATTGCTCATCGACAACTTCATGTCACCTCTGAATATGCGTGGCCTGGGTCTGGCGATTTCAACAGTGGGCATCGCTGCGTGCACCATGTTGTTCTGCCTGGCCTCGGGGCATTTCGACCTGTCGGTGGGCTCGGTACTGGCTTGCTCCGGGGTGATCGCCGGAATCGTGATTCGCGATACCGACAGCCTGTTTCTCGGCATCTCCGCCGCATTGGCGATGGGCCTTGTAGTAGGGCTGATCAACGGCATCGTGATTGCCAAGCTGCGCATCAATGCGCTGATTGCGACGTTGGCGACGATGCAGATTGTTCGTGGTCTTGCGTACATTTTTTCCAACGGCAAGGCAGTTGGCGTTTCCAATGAAGACTTTTTCGTGTTCGGCAATGGCCAGCTGTACGGCGTGCCGGTGCCGATTCTGATCACCATCGTATGTTTCGCGTTTTTTGGCTGGCTGCTGAATTACACGACTTACGGGCGTAACTCCCTGGCCATTGGCGGTAACCAGGAGGCTGCGCTGCTGGCCGGTGTGCATGTTGATCGCACCAAGATCATCATCTTTGCCGTGCATGGTCTGGTGGGCGCCTTGGCCGGGGTGGTGCTGGCGTCGCGGATGACGTCGGGCCAGCCGATGATTGGTCAGGGCTTTGAGCTGACGGTCATTTCTGCATGCGTACTGGGCGGCGTGTCATTGAGTGGCGGCATCGGCATGATTCGCCACGTGATCGCGGGGGTGTTGATTCTGGCGATCATCGAGAACGCGATGAACCTGAAGAACATCGATACCTTTTACCAGTATGTGATTCGCGGTTCGATCCTGTTGCTAGCGGTGATTATCGACCGGATGAAGCGGCGCTAAAGGTGGGTAATTGCAGGTAAACCTTCGCGTCTGAATCGCTGGCAAGCCATGCTCCCACATGAGGCAGCGGTCCTATGTGGGAGCATGGCTTGCCAGCGATCAAGGCGCCGCAATTCCGGGCTAACACTGCAGCCCTCCTCAAAAATCCTGCCCCTCAACAAATTAAAGTTGGCGCTCCATGCTGAACTACTTAGAATGATTCTCATTTTAAGTAGTGACCCACAGTGAGCCGTTGACTATGAGGGACGCAGCAGGGGCATTCGAGCCCACCCTGGAAAATTTCTACCGCGATCATCGCAGCTGGCTGGAAAGCTGGCTGCGCAGTCGTCTTGGCAATGCATGGGATGCTGCCGATCTGAGTCAGGATACGTTCGTCAAGGTGTTGGCCAGCCAGCACGGTGAACCGCTGAGTCAACTGCGTGAGCCACGGGCCTATCTGTTGACAGTGGGCAAGCGCCTGCTGATCAATCATTACCAGCGGCGCAGTGTCGAGCAGGCTTACTTGCAGGCCCTGGCCAGTTTGCCTGAAAACGTTATTCCGTCTCCCGAAGACCGCTGGGTGCTGCTGGAAACCCTGCAAGCACTGGATGAACTGCTCGACGCGTTGCCTTTGCCGGTTCGTCGGGCATTTCTCTGGGCGCAACTGGAAGGCCTCGGTTACGCGCAGATCGCTGAACGTTTGCAGGTATCCGAGCGTACGGTCAAACGCTATATGGCCCAGGCTTACACCCATTGTCTGATGGTCGACTTATGAGCAACGTCGCGCAGGCTCGTCAGATCGCCGAAGACGCCGCTGGCTTTCTGGTCTTGCTGGAGTCCGGTAGCGCCAGTGCCGAAGACCGGGCGCGCCTGCAACGTTGGCGTGAGCAGTCAACCCATCACGAGCAGACCTGGCAAAAAGCCCAGGGCCTCCGTCAGCGTTTTTCCAGTCTGCCGCCAGAGCTGGCCATGGCCAGCCTGGATCGTCCTGACCGGGGCCGACGCTCGGTGATGAAGCGCGCTTTGATTGTCGCGGCTTTGCTGCCTGCGGGCTGGTTACTGGCCCAGCAAACACCGGTCGCCGCACTGCGTGCGGATTTGCGTACCGCCTCTGGAGGGCGCCGGGACTTACGCCTGCCGGATGGCAGCCTGCTGCAACTCGACACCGCCACCGCGCTGAATATGGACCTTGAGCAGGGCAGGCGTTCGCTGTCGCTGATTGAGGGCGAGATGGCGCTGAACATGGCCAGCAATGTTCCCGCGATGACCATCAATACGCAGCAGGGGAAGGTGTTGGCAGACGGTGCCGAGCTGTGCGTCCGCCAGTATGGACAGAGCTGCCAGGTTTCGGTGTGGCGTGGCTCGGTGCAGCTCATCCCGCAGCAAGGCCCGTCGATGCAGCTAAAGGCGGGCCAGCGTGCCACCATGAGCGCCGAATCGATTACTTCCGTGCAGCCTTTTGATACCCTTCAGCCGGGTTGGCGCCAAGGTGTGCTGAGCGTTGAAAATCAGCCGCTTGGGCGCTTTCTGGAGGACCTCAGCCGTTATCGTCCGGGCATTCTGCGTTGGGAGCCCGCGCTGGAATCGCTGAAGGTCACCGGCACTTTCCGCCTTGATGATACTGACAAGATTTTGTTCCTGCTCGCCGCGAGCCTGCCATTGCAGGTGCAAACCCGGACGCGGTATTGGGTGACGCTGACTGCGCGCGGAGCTGCTGCGTGAATTGACCCTAATCGCGAGCAAGCTCACTCTCATCAAACGATATGCAGACTACTGGATTGAAATGCGTTTTCTGTAGGAGCTGCCGAAGGCTGCGAAGCATCTATCCTGACACACCGCGATCGCAGCCTTCGGCAGTTCCTACAGGTCCAATGATTGCCGCGAGACAGCCTGGTGTCATGGACACCGGCTGCTGTCGCGTACGGTGAGTACCGTCGGGAACCGGTGAGATTGCACCGGCTCACCGGCAATACGCTGTAGCAGGGTCTCAACGGCGCGTACGCCCTGAGCATGCATGCTGGTGCTGATGCTGGTCAGTTGCAGGTGCGCAGCCAGCGGCGTGTCGTTGTAGCCGACCACCGCGATATCACGCCCGGCCAGCAAGCCGCGATTACGCATGGCACCGAACAGACCAATCGCAAGAAAATCGTTTACGGCAAAGATCGCCGTGGGCGGCTGGGGGAGGCTGAGCAGGTATTCGCCGGTACTGAAGCCTGCCTGTGTATCGAAATGGCCGGGCACGACAAATTCCGGTGGGATAAGGATCCCGCGTTCACGGTAATACTCGATGAAGCTTGCGGTGCGCTCACTGGAGTTGCTGCTATGGGCTTCTCCGGCTATCACCGCGACGCGTGTGTGGCCTTGAGCGAAAAGATGCTCGGCGGCCAGCCGACCGCCCATTTCATCGTCCGAAGTGATCGAACAGTGCTGGCCACGTCGGCGGCTGACCAGCACGAAAGGCACTTGTCGCTCCGCCAGTTCTTCAAGAAATCCTGGCTGCGGGGTGCAATGCACATCGCTGATGATCAGACCTTCGACATTGCGCGCAAGGGCGCGCTCTGCCAGTTCGCGCTGGCGTTCCGGACGGTCCAGCGTATTGGCGACGAACGAGGTGTAGCGACGTGCGCTGGCCGCTTCGTCGATGCCTTCATAGACCGTTGCCAGCACAATGTCAGAGAGTCTTGGAACCAGAATCGCGATCTCTCGGCTGTGCCGGGTCTTGAGGGTGCGGGCGTGGGTATTGGGTTGGTAATCGAGGCTGGCGGCAAGGGCGCGGATGCGCTCGATGGTCTCTTTGGAGGCTGCCCGTCCTGCATGGTCCAGAGTGCCGTTGAGTACCCGCGATACCGTCGAGACATGCACGTTAAGTTGCTGGGCGATACCGCGAAGTGTGGCGGGGCGTCTGTTCATGGGGCATGCCTCATAACGCGGAGGAGCAGGGCACAAATGCTCGCATTTCGCCGCTGGATTTGCACGGTGTGGCCCCTTGTCAGCCTGTAGCAGGGCATTTGCGCCACGATGGAGCGCGGCGTACCAAAAGATTGCACGAACCGTTGGGCAACACTACCCAAACGTTTGGGTTATTTTTTCGGGAGTTTTTTAGCGTCTCCTAACATCATGAATCCATTGGTTTTTATCTCTGACTTCAGGCCAATGAGATAAGCGCGTAAAAAAGTTGGTATGCCCATTGCGTTGCACCTGTCAGTTCTCTTTACCTGACTGATGGGAAACTCGCCATGACGCACGCTTCAGCAAACCGCGCACGTAGTTTGACCCGACTGGCATTGGCCTGCTCGTTGGCGATAGGCACTCTGTCGCCATTGGCGGCAATGGCCGACAGCACGTTGCGAATCGCAATGACTGCAGCGGACATTCCGCTGACCCATGGTCAGCCGGATCAAGGGTATGAGGGCAACCGCTTCACCGGGATCACGATCTTCGACTCCCTGGTGGAGTGGGACCTGTCGCAGAGCGAGAAACCCAGCGCTCTGGTGCCGGGGCTGGCTACTGAATGGGCGGTCAACCCTGATGACCACACGAAGTGGATTTTCAAATTACGTCCCGGCGTGAAATTCCATGACGGCTCGGCGTTCAATGCCGATGCCGTGGTCTGGAACGTCAACAAGGTGCTCGACAAGCAGGCGCCGCAATACGCACCGGGGCAAATCGGCGTGACGGTCTCCCGGATGCCCACCCTGCGCAGCGCGAAGAAAATCGATGACCTGACCGTTGAGTTGACCACCAGCGAGCCGGATGCGGTGCTGCCGTATAACCTGACCAACCTGTTCATGGCTTCGCCGGTGGCCTGGCAAAAAGATTTCGCCGCCGTTCCTGCGGCCACCACAGATCCGGCCGAGCGCTCCAAGCAAGCCTGGACTGCTTTCGCCAGCCATTCATCAGGCACGGGCCCGTTCAAGATGAACCGCATGGTGCCGCGTCAGGTGCTGGTGCTGGACAAGAACCCGGACTACTGGGATGCCAAGCGCGTGCCCAAAGTAGATCGTGTGGAATTGATCCCGCTGCCAGAGGCCAACGCCCGAACGGCTGCGTTGTTATCTGGTCAGGTTGACTGGATTGAAGCACCCGCGCCGGACGCTATGGATCAGATCAAAAGCAAGGACTTCAAGATTTACTCCAATGCCCAGCCGCATCTCTGGCCTTGGCAGTTCTCCTTCGCGCCAGGTTCACCGTGGCTGGACAAGCGTGTCCGTCAGGCCGCCAACCTGTGTCTGGACCGCAGTGAGCTGAAAGCTTATCTGGGCGGTTACATGCAGGAAGCCACCGGGACCTACGAGAAGGATTCTCCGTGGTACGGCAACCCTGAATTCAAGATCCGCTACGACCAGGAAGCCGCGCAGAAACTGATGACTGAGGCGGGCTACAGCAAGGCCAAACCGATCAAGGTCAAGGTCCTGACTTCGGCATCCGGCTCAGGGCAGATGCAGCCGTTGCCGATGAACGAATACATCCAGCAGAGCCTCAAGGGCTGCTACTTCGACGTTGAAATTGCTGTCACCGAGTGGAACACGCTGTTCAGTGGCTGGCGCCTGGGGGCCAAGGATCCTGCGGCGCAGGGCGCTAACGCGATCAACGTCAGTGCCGCAGTCATGGACCCGTATTTCGGCATGGTGCGCTTTGCCAGCGAGAAGGCGTTCCCGCCGGTTTCCAACAACTGGGGCTATTTCGCCAACCCGGAAGTCGAGAAGCTGATCACCACCGTGCGCAACTCTTTCGACCCTAAAGCACTGGACGAGGCAGCCGGTAAGCTCAATGCCGCCATCGTCGATGAAGCGCCGTTCCTGTACGTCGCACATGACGTCGGCCCGCGCGCCATTTCACCAAAAATCAAAGGCGTGGTTCCGGCGCAGAGCTGGTTCATCGACCTGACGCTGGTCTCCAAACAGGACTGAGAAGCCTGAGACCTTCAGCCGGTCCTACAGGATTGCGCAGAACCTGTGGGAGCGAGGCTTGCCCGCGATGCATGAGACGCATCTGGAAGACATACCGCGTCCTCGTTTATCGCGAGCAAGCTCTGCTCCCACATAAAAACCGTGTGAGGCGACCTTATGCTTTCCTATATCTTGCGGCGCATTCTGCTGGCGACGCCTATTCTGCTGGGCGTTGCGCTGGTGTGTTTCATGCTCGTGCAAATGGCGCCCGGCGATCCGCTGGTGTCGGTGATGCCGCCGGACGCTTCCGAAGCGTTGCGTACGCAGTTGATCCAGGCCTATGGATTCGACAAACCGCTGCCGGTGCAGTTTGGCCTGTGGCTGTGGCATGCAGTCCATGGTGATCTGGGCATGTCGATCGCCAGTGGCCGCCCGGTGACCGCTGAAGTGCTCGGCGCAGTGGGGTATTCCCTGCGGCTCGCGCTGCTGGCGACCCTGATCGGTTTTGTCCTTGGTAGCCTGTTCGGCTTCGTCGGCGGTTATTTTCAGGACAGCTGGCTGGACCGTGTGGCGTCGGCCATTTCTGCGGTGGGCGTCAGCGTGCCGCACTACTGGCTCGGCATGCTGATGGTGATCATCTTCTCATCACAGTTGGGCTGGCTGCCCGCGACCGGTGGCGGGCCTCTGGGCCAGGCCGCATGGGCGTGGGACTGGGCGCATCTGCAATTCATGATCCTGCCAGCCTTCACCTTGTCGGTCATCCCGACAGGCATCATCGCTCGAACCGTGCGGGCTCAGGTCGCTGAGACGCTGGCTCAGGAGTTCATCATTGGCCTGCGTGCCAAGGGCCTGAGTGAATGGGGGCTGTTCCGCCATGTAGTGAAAAACGCTGCGCCCACAGCAATGGCGGTCATGGGTTTGCAGATTGGCTACCTGATGGGCGGATCGATTCTGGTCGAGACCGTATTCGCCTGGCCCGGCACCGGTTTGCTGCTCAATTCGGCGATTTTCCAGCGTGACCTGCCGTTGCTGCAGGGCACGATCTGGGTACTGGCGCTGTTTTTCGTGGCACTCAATCTGCTGGTGGACATCCTGCAGACGTTGCTCGATCCACGTATCAAAAGGGGCTGAGCATGAACCTGTCGATATTACGACCGGCTGCATCGGTCATTGCCCCCGTAGAAAGCTCGCCGGGTTACTGGAGCGAAGTGTTCGGCCGCGTGCGCCGGGATCCTGTGGCGTTGTTCGTTGGCACGATCATCTTCGTATTACTGCTGTTGGCGGTGTTCGGCCCCTGGATCGTACCGGGTGATGCGTTCACCACTTCGATGTTCAAACGCCTCAAGCCTATTGGTACCGAGGGGTTCCCGCTGGGCACTGACGAACTGGGCCGGGACTTGCTCTCGCGCTTGATGCTGGGCGCCCGTTTGTCGCTGTTCATGGGCATCACGCCAGTGGTCTTTGCGTTTTTCATCGGTGGCGCAATTGGCGTGATTGCCGGTTACTTCGGCGGCTGGCTGAACAGCCTGATCATGCGCACGGTGGATGTATTTTACGCGTTTCCTTCGGTGCTGCTCGCCATTGCCTTTTCCGGCGCGCTGGGTGCCGGGGTCAACAACGCTTTGTTATCCCTGACGCTGGTGTTCGTGCCGCAGGTGGCACGGATCGCTGAAAGCGTCACCACTCAGGTGCGCAACCGGGACTACATCGAAGCCGCGCGGGCATCGGGGGCGGGTTCGTTCACGATTATTCGTACTCAGGTACTGGGCAACGTCCTGGGACCGATTTTCGTGTTCACCACCGGGCTGATTTCAGTCTCGATGATCCTCGCGTCAGGCCTGTCCTTTCTGGGTCTCGGGGTGACGCCGCCGGAGCCGGAGTGGGGCTTGATGCTCAATACACTGCGTACGGCCATTTACACCCAGCCGCTGGTTTCGGCATTGCCGGGAGCGATGATTTTCATCACTTCGATTTCTTTCAACGTGCTCGCCGATCGTTTACGGGCGGCCATGGCAATCAGGAGCTGACGATGACCAAGCGCGATATTGGCGGTCCAGCGCAGCCACTGCTGAAAGTGGAAAAACTGGTCAAGCATTTTCCGGTCAAGGGGGCGCTGGGCAAACGCAGCGTGGTCCGGGCGGTGGATGGCATCAACTTCGTTGTTCATAAAGGCGAGACGCTCGGCGTTGTCGGTGAGTCGGGCTGCGGTAAATCGACTACGGCGCGACTGTTGATGCAGTTGATTGAGCACGACAGCGGCGAACTGGTTTTTGATGCCATGACCGTTGGTGGTCATCAACTGCCATTACGCGATTATCGCCGTCAGGTGCAGATGGTCTTTCAGGACAGCTATTCGTCACTGAACCCGCGGCTGACCATGGAGCAGTCCGTGGCGTTCGGGCCTTCGGTTCATGGGGTCAGTCAAAAGGATTCATTACTCCGCGCCCGGGATTTATTGGGTCGAGTAGGGTTGGAGCCAACCCGTTTTGCCGGTCGATATGCCCACGAACTTTCCGGCGGGCAGCGCCAGCGGGTGAACATCGCCCGCGCGCTGGCGGTCGATCCACGGCTGGTGATTCTCGACGAAGCGGTCTCGGCGCTGGATAAGTCAGTAGAGGCTCAGGTGCTGAACCTGCTACTGGATCTCAAGGACAGCCTGCAACTGACGTATGTGTTCATCAGCCATGACTTGCACGTGGTGCGTTACCTGTCCGACCGGATCATGGTCATGTATCTGGGCGAGATCGTTGAAATAGGCCCTGCGGAGGCGTTGTTCTCCGACGCGCAGCACCCGTGCACACAGGCGCTGCTGACCTCGATGCCGTCTATGGATCCGGCGCATCGCACGCTGATTTCGCCGCTTTCCGGTGACCCGCCCAGCCCGATCAATCCTCCCTCCGGCTGCCGGTTCCACACTCGCTGCCCTCATGCAGAGGCGATTTGTGGGCAGACCGCACCGTTGCTGACCGAGACCGGCGCGGGGCATCAGGCGGCGTGCCTGATGGTTCAGCCCGGGGCAGGGCACAGCCGCAGCCCTTCTGCGCAACTGATTCACAGAGGAGCACTGGCATGAGCGAACAACCCATGGTTGCCGTGCGTGACCTCAACGTCCGTTTCAAGCGAGGCGGGCAAACCTTATCGGCGGTCAACGGCGTCAGCCTGCAAGTGGCTCGCGGTGAAGTGCTGGCGCTGATCGGCGAGTCCGGCTCCGGCAAGAGCGTGACCTTGCGCGCACTGATGCGCCTGCATTCGGAGCGGTCTACCACCATTGAAGGGCAAATCGATATCGCCGGGCAGGATTTGATGAAGCTGTCCCGCAGTCAGTTGCAAGCGATGCGTGGCCCTGTCACTTCGATGATTTTTCAAGAGCCATTGCTCGCGCTGGACCCCGTTTACACCATCGGCCAGCAAATCGTCGAAGCGTTGCGCCGGCACCGCTCCATGTCCAAAACTGAAGCCCGGGCGGCGGCTCTGGAGGCGCTGCGCAGTGTGCGCATTCCAAGCCCTGAACAGCGCCTGGATGCTTATCCGCACGAGATGTCCGGCGGTATGCGCCAGCGGGCAATGATCGCCCTGGCGTTAGCGTGCAAGCCGCAGATTTTGCTTGCAGACGAACCGACTACCGCCCTGGACGCGACGGTGCAGATTCAGATTCTGATCCTGCTGCGCGAGCTACAGCAGGCCCTTGGCTTGTCGATCATCTTCGTCACCCACGACATTGGCGCGGCGGTGGAAGTGGCTGACCGGGTTGCAGTGATGTACGGCGGGCGTATCGTCGAACAAGCGCCACTGACCGAATTGCTTGAGAACCCGCAGCACCCCTACACCCGGGTGCTGCTTGGCACACGACCCAAGGACGGGCTACGCAAAGGCGAGCGTCTGGTGAGTATTCCCGGTGCGCCGCCGGACCTGGCCAACCTGCCGGCGGGTTGCGCGTTTGCACCGCGTTGCCCGCGAGCGAGCGATGTCTGTCGCAGCGAAGTCCCGCCCATCGAAGAACTTCTTGCCGAGCACACCGTGAGTTGCCATCACTGGAGTCAGGCCCCCGTTCATTCTGTTTGTGAGTCCATGACATGACCGATTCTGCGTTCGCCTTGATGCCCTATCCCTACGTTGACGTGCCGCGTGCGGCCAGTGGTCCATTGGCCGGTTACACGTTTGCCGCCAAGGATCTGTTTGATGTGGCGGGCTACCCCACTGGCGGTGGCAATCCCCATGTATTGGCGATGTCCGGCATCAAGACTGCGACCGCGCCCACCATCCAGCGTTTGCTGGACGCGGGTGCTGAACTGGTGGGCAAGGCGCACACCAATGAAATGGCGTTCTCGATGAGTGGCAAAAACGCCCATTATGGTACGCCACGTAACGGCGCTGCCCACGACCGCATACCCGGTGGTTCGTCTTCAGGCTCGGCATCGGCGGTCTCCAATGGTTTGTGCGATTTCGCCATGGGCAGTGACACTGGGGGGTCGGTCCGTACTCCGGCCAGCTACTGCGGGCTATACGGTTTACGTCCTAGCCATGGCCGCGTATCGCTGGCAAAGACCCAGGCACTGTGCGAAAGCATGGACACCGCAGGGTATTTCGCCCGTGAGGCCAAGGTGTTCGGGCTGGTAGGCGAATGCCTGTTGGGCGAGGACCCGGCACCGCTGCCGGAGGCACCACAACTGATGATCAGCGAGGCGCTTTTCAGTCTTTTGCCCGCAGCGTCTCTCGATGCGCTGGCACCCGCCATTGCGCAAATTAGCGCCTGCTGCGGGCCGCTGGAAACACTCGAAGGTGAACTGCCCTCGCTAGACGACGCTTATTGGGCGTTTCGCTACATTCAAGGCCGAGAAGCCTGGCAGGCTCAGGGCGAATTGATCGAGCGCGAAGGTTTAGCGTTGGGGCCTGATGTCGCTGCACGTTTCGCCTGGTCAAAAGCCGTTACTGACGAGCAATACAACGAGGCCTGCGCCTTGCGCGAACGCTTTGCCTCGACGTGGAAAGCGTTGCTGGGAGATCGTGTGCTGGTCATGCCGACCGTTCCTGACATCGCACCATTACTCATTGCCAAAGATGACGAAATCGAAGAAACCCGACGCATTTCCCATCAATTGCTGGCGATTTCCGTGTTGTGCAAAACCCCGCAACTGACCATGCCGCTGGTCACGAAAGACGGTGTACCACTGGGCATCTCGCTGATGGGGCCAGCAGGCAGTGATTTAAGCCTGGTGAAGCTGGCGGTGAAGATCGCCGGAGCTCACCACACCGGCGTCTAGTCAGCACTGGACCAGTAGGCGCTGCCGAAGGCTGCGATAGCGGTGTATCGGGATAATTGTTTCGCAGCGTTCGGCAGCACCTACAGAGCGTGTGCTTGCAAATCAGAAAGTCAGTGCCCAAAAGATTGGAGAATCACCATGACCACCCCGTTCACCTCGACAACATTGCTTACCTCCAATGCACCGCTGATCAATAGCGAGCGTCTCTGGCAATCATTGATGGATCTGGCCCGGATCGGTGCCACGGCCAAAGGCGGTGTTTGTCGTCTTGCGTTGACTGACCTTGATCGACAGGCGCGTGACCTGTTCGTCAAATGGTGCGAAGAAGCGGGTTGCGCGGTCAGTGTGGACGCCATCGGTAACATCTTTGCCCGTCGTCCAGGTCGTAACCCCGGGCGCGCACCTGTGATGACCGGAAGCCATATCGATACTCAGCCCACCGGCGGCAAGTTTGACGGTTGCTTTGGGGTTATGGCCGGACTGGAGGTGATTCGCACCCTTAACGATCTCGGGCTGGAAACCGAGGCGCCAGTGGAAGTGGTGGTGTGGACCAACGAGGAGGGCTCGCGCTTTCCACCCTGCATGATGGGTTCCGGGGTGTTTGCGGGCCAACTGGATCTCGCAGACACGCTGCTCAAGCGAGACGAGCAAGGTCTGGTTGTGGGCGAAGAGCTGCAGCGTATTGGTTACGCAGGCAGCAGGGCGGTGCTGGGGCATCCGGTGGGTGCGTACTTCGAAGCGCACATCGAGCAGGGACCCATTCTCGAAGATCAACGCAAAACGATTGGCGTGGTCATGGGTTGCCTTGGGCAGAAGTGGTTTGACCTGACGCTCACTGGCGTCGAAGCGCATGCCGGGCCTACCCCGATGTCCTTGCGCAAGGACGCTCTGGTGGGGGCTGCGCAGGTCGTGAGTGCGGTCAATCGCATCGCCTTGCAAAGCCAGCCCCACGCCTGTGGCACCGTGGGTTGCCTTAATATCCATCCGGGGTCGCGTAACGTGATTCCTGGCGAAGTGAAGATGACCATCGACTTCCGCCACCTTCAGGCCGACAAACTGCAAGCCATGGTCGATGAGCTGGAGCAGGTCATCGAGAGCACTTGCTCGCAACACGGCCTGACCTGGCAACTGACGCCGACCGCAGACTTCCCGCCGCTGGACTTCGACGACCTGTGTGTCGATGCTGTACGCCAAGGGGCGGCGCAGCTGGGACTGAGCCATATGGACATTGTCAGCGGCGCAGGGCACGACGCGATTTTCATCGCCGAGTTGGGCCCGGCGGGCATGATCTTCGTGCCTTGCGAAGGCGGCATCAGTCATAACGAAATTGAAAATGCGACTCCGGAAGATCTCGCGGCGGGTTGCGCGGTATTGCTGCGAGCAATGGTAAGTGCCGCTGAATAATATTCCGGGTTTCCATCGGTCAAGGACATTGCTGGAGTTTGATGAGCCGGCAATGTCTCTTTATTTCATTGCAGTGACTTATAAACAAACGAATATATCTGTTCGCGATAATCGCTATAACGATAACTTCAAATGAGGGTGTTCAATCAGTTCAAACGCGAGGTCACGAAGATCAGGCGTAACGTCGCCAATGCAATGGCTTCGGCCTCGCCCTTGATATTTTCGATCTGGGTGTGCCTGCTACCCGCTTTACCTGGTTCACTGCTGGCGTCGGCCAGCCGACTGATTTGATACAAGTCAGTGGTGATACCGTGCAGGTTGGCCTGCAGACGTTCAATCAGGCTGTCCATGCGCTCAGTGCCGTTCATGTCATCGTGCACAGACAAATTCGCCGACAGTTCGTTGACTCCCAACTCCCCGTTAACGACGGGCAAACGAAGGCCGGTCACTACATAAGCTACATCGATACCGCCTTTGGCGATTCGGGACAGATAATCGGCTCTGGGATATCGCAAGCCGTTTTCGTAATTGCCTTGCGCATTGGTTTCAACACCGCCAATTGAGCCCAGCGCGCTTTGTGACAGTTTGAGGCGCAGGCGTTCTTCTTTCAGACGTTGACCGATGTGAGTCATGGCGGTTTTCCGAGCAGTTATTCATCAGGATTGCCACGCCTGAGGGCGGCAACTTGTCAGGGGTGAATATGACTCATCAGGATTCACAGCAAAGATAATGAAATCAACCAGATATGAAAGCCCGGTGCTTCTGTGCCACGAAAAGAGTGTTAACAATACAGCTAAATGAAACTCAAGGGGATCCAGGCGCGTTAATTAGTTGGGCGATAGTTTCAATCAGATGTGTTAACGATAAGTAAGCATTGCAATGAATGCCATAAGCAGCGGCCCACTGAGGGGCCGCGAAGGGAGTTCAACGTGTCAAAGGCACCGTGTACTGGTCTGTGCCGACCAGGCGGTTGCCGTTTTGGCGATAGTGTCCGCCAGCCGCGAAACCGCTCGCTGGTGAGCAATCACCAGATTCTCCATGCCTTCGCCCGCAGGCTCACGGATAACGCTGCTGCAGGTCAGGCTTTGGCGTTTGGCGTCGTTGTTGCGCAAGCCCAGGGTCCATACCACGTCGATCAATGCGTATTGACTCAGCACTGATTCAAAACGGCGTACATCGGTGCGCACGGATAGCACCGGTTGAGCGGCATCCTTGGGCAGCCCGGCCATGTCTCGGCCGCCGAAGCGACGCTCCAGTTGGCCGGTCAACGCATCATGAAACTCGTCACCGAGTGGCGACCCCCAGCGCTCGGCGTCCAGAATCGCCAGGCTGCCGTTGCCCTGACGTACCACCAACGGGGGTTGATCGACTTGTACGGCCATCAACACCGGTAGCATCTCGAACTGGAACGTTGCAGGGCTGGCAACCGGGTGCGGGTTGGAGCCCATTGGCGCAATCAGCGTGTAGTAATGGGTCGGTGTCGAGGAACAGGCACTGATGCCCAGCGCGGCAACCAATGCCATGAATGTCAGGCGCAGACTCATTGTTGTGGCTCCAGGTCGATGGCACGAGAGGATGAGGGGGCTTTGTAGGAACCAGGCGCGGCGTCGCCGGTGCGGCCACGAAGCAGCGCTTCAGGGTGACGGCTGAGGAAGTCGGTCAGTACCCGGACTGAACGGGCGGTGCGTTGTACCTCATCCATGGCCTGGCCCAGTTGCTGACGGGCCGGGGAGTCTTCAGCCAGGCTGTCGTTGGCAGTGCCGAGGGTTTTCTGCGCCTGTTTCAAGGTGCCACGCATCTCAGGCAAGACCGTACCATTAACGGTTTTGAGGGTTTTCTGAAGCTCGCTCAAACTGCCGTTGAGGTTGTTCGCCAGATCATCGAGCGGCAGTTTCCCGAGTTTCTCGACAAAGGCCTGCAGTTGCTCCTGCAACTTGTCAAAGCTACCCGGTACCGTAGGGATTTCCAGCGGGCGTGCTTTAGGGTCGAACACGACTTTTGGTGCCTTGGGATCAAAATCCATCGCGACGTACAACTGGCCGGTCAGCAGGTTACCGGTGCGGATCTGGGCGCGCAGGCCGCGGGAAACGAATGCGCCGAGGATGCGCGCAGATTGCTGATCAAGGTCGCCGCTGCCGCCCAGTTGCTGGAGCTTCTCTTCCGCTGCGCCGAGGCGTTTTGGATAGATAACCGCGCCAACAATACCCGGGAAGGACTGAGAGGCAGGGTCGTAGTCCAGGTCCACAGACACCACGCGGCCAATGTTCACCCCGAGGAAATCAACCGGTGCGTTGACTACCAGACCGCGCAGGGATTGTTGAAAGCGCATGCGGATATAGCGCGGCTCACCGTCCGGCGGAGCGAGTGCTGCGGTCTGATCGTCAAAAATCCGGAACTCGGCATTCTCTTCCGCAGGCTTGGCATCGGGACTCCAGTTCGGTTCACGGAAGGCGATCCCTCCGGATAGGATCGAGGCCATGGATTGAGTATCAATCTTCAGGCCCGAAGCCCCGACGGTCACATCCACGCCACTGGCGTTCCAGAAGCGGGTGTCGGTAGAGATGTATTGATCATTGGGCGAGTTGATGAAGATCTGGATGTCGACGCCTTTGCCATCTTTGGACAGTTCGTAGGACACCACCTGACCGACCTGGATGCGTCGGTAGTAAACAGGGGAGCCGATATCCAGAGACCCCAGATCATCTGTATGCAGCTTGAAACGCTTGCCTCTGTCGCCAAAGGTGACCGGAGGCGGTGTTTCAAGGCCGTCGAATTCGGATTTGGTTTTTTCCGAACTGCCAGCGTCTGCCCCAATGAACGCTCCGGACAGCAAGGTATCGACACCCGTGATGCCTTGCGCACCAATACGTGGTCGGACTACCCAGAAGTGGGTGTCTTCACGGGTGAACGGACCCGCATTGTTGTTCAGCTCAATGGTGGCCAGCACGTGCGTGCGGTCTTCGCTCAGCGCGATGTTAGTCACTACCCCGATGACCACGTTCTTGTACTTGACCTGTGTCTTGTTGGCTTCCAGCCCCTCCGCCGTCTGAAAGCTGACGGTAATTTTCGGGCCAATGGACATCCAGTCGTGAACGGCCATGGAGAGGCCGATCAGGGCCGCGACGATCGGCACCAGCCAGACGAGCGAAACACGCACGCGCCGCCGTTTGATGTCCGGGCTGCGTGGAGCCGATGAAGAAGGGGGGAGGGTATTGTCAGACATCTTCAACCTCTGCGTCCCAGATAAGCCGGGGATCGAAACTCATGGCAGCGAACATCGTCATCACCACTACAAGACCAAAAAACAGAATGCCGATTCTCGGCTCGATAGTGCTGAGCTCATGAAACTGCACAAGGGCGGCAACCAGTGCCACCACTAACACATCGAGCATCGACCAATAGCCGATCAGTTCGATGAATCGATACAACTTTGCCCGCTCACGCATGGCCCAGGTACTGCGCCGCTGACAGGTGACAAGCAGCAGCCCCAGAACCACGAACTTGATGCTGGGCACCACGACACTGGCGATGAAAATCAACAGGGCGATGTCCCAGGAACCACTTTTGAAGAATTCAATGACCCCACTCATGATGGTGTTCTGGCTGCTGTTGCCAAACATCGTGGTGTACATCACCGGCAGGGTGTTGGCCGGTATATAGAAAATCAGTCCGGCAATCAGAAAGGCCCAGGTGCGGACAATGCTGTTGGGTTTACGGGCATGCACGGGGGATTCGCAACGTGGGCATTCATGCGTGTCTTCGGGGCACGCATAGCCGCAGATATGACACAGTACAAGGCCGTGTTCGTGGGCAAAGGGTATACCGTTCAAGAAGGCTGCACTCCTGATTCGGTCCAGAGGCGGCGGGTGTGTTTGCCGGCAATCAGGATGATCAGCACCATTAACATCGCCATCGCCCACAGGCCGACACCTGCATGCACATCGAGCATGCCCGAGAGTTTCACGATGGCCACCAGGATGCCCAGCATGCACACCTCAAGCATGCTCCACGGACGCAGGTGTTCCAGCGCACGCATACACATTTTAAAGCCTGGAGCTATTCGGCCTTTCTGGGCATGTAACAGCACCCAGAACAACAGGATGATCTGCAGCATTGGCGCAAAAATGATCGACAGCCCGGCGACCAGCGCGATCAGCGTGATGCGTCCCTGAGCAAGCGCTTCGACTGAAGACCAGAGCGTGACCTCATTGCTCAAGCCTTTCATGCTGATGCTGATGACCGGGAAGACATTGGCAAATACAAACAGCACCGCAGCGGCGATGGTCAGCGCCAGCAATTGCTCAAGGCTCAGGCGATGAGCGCGCCCGAGTACGGCACCGCATCGCGCGCAGGAAGCCGTTTCGCCTTTTTGCAAAGGCACAGCCTCGTACAACGAGTCGCAATGTTCGCAGATAATTAAATTAGCAGGGGGGGTGGTATCAGGCAAAGTGGTGTTCATCTACGCCGTGGGCCGGGGAGGATAACGCAAGAGACAGAAAGGCGAGAAGATACTTCTAGGCATCTGTATAGCTCCATTATCAGCCCGTCCCGAAAAGGTCAGCAGTATCGGTATGAGAGATGGACCGCGGGCGTTGTCTGACGTTCACATGTCACTAAGCCATTATTTAGTACGAGGCGTTACTCGACTGGCGTGCGTGGCATGAGTCGGTGAGCAAGACTGCGCTGACAGAGAACCTGAGCTCAGATCACCGCGATCTGTGGGTATGAAGGAGGCTGGTGTCGCTGAAACTCCGCTGCCAGATACTCGTCGGCCGCGCTCGCACTCAACGGTCTGGCGAAGAAGTAGCCTTGCAGCAGGTGACAGCCCAGCGTGCGCAGTTGTTCGATTTGCACCTCGGTCTCAACCCCTTCGGCGACGATTTCCAGTCCAAGGTTTATCGCCAGCCCAATGGCCGTGGCGCAAATTTCCAGATCCTTGCCTCCGTTGCCAATATCGCGCACGAAACTGCGGTCAAGCTTGAACGCATGGACGGGCAGGACTCTCAGGTAGCCCAGTGAAGAATAGCCGGTGCCGAAGTCATCAATCGACAGCCTGACGCCTAACCGACGCAGGGCGCTAAGGCGCTCTATGGAGCGCTCCGGATCCTGCATGAGCACTGACTCGGTAATTTCCAGCTCCAGGCTGTCACCCTTGAGGTCAAAACGCTGCAGCGCCTGGGTGACGGTTTCTTCAAGGTCGGTGGCCAGTAATTGCTGCACCGACAGATTCACGGCCACTTTAAGGTGAGTAAAGCCCATGGCGTGCCAGCGAGCGAGCTGTTCGCAGGCGGTTTCTATGACCCATGCGCCCATGTCGGCGATGATACCCATGGACTCCGCGACTTTAATGAAACGGTCTGGCATGACCAGCCCATATACGGGGTGCTGCCAGCGGATGAGCGCTTCAAGACAGACTGTCTCTCCGCTGGATGCCAGCACTTGCGGTTGATAGCACAGGAAGAACTGACGCTGGTCCAGGGCCTGACCAAGCGCCGCTTCAAATTCGACCTGCTCTTGAATGTTTTCTTTCAGCGCAGGGTGATAGACCCGCAGATTGCCAGGACCAAAACTCTTGGCTTCATGCAGCGCCAGTTCAGCCGCGCCGAGGATGTCCTCGGGTTGGCAAGCATCATCAGGAAATACTGCCACACCGGCACTTGAGGTCACTTTCAACGGGCTGCCAGCGACATCGAACGATGATGCCAGGGCCTTGGACAATTTCTCTTGCAAGCGTATGACGCCTTGTTCGCTCTTTATTCCGCTGGCGCCCACCAACAGCTGACCGGTACCCACCCGGGCAATCAGATCGCTGTCACGCGTCGTGAGCTGCAGGCGTTGCGCGATCTCTATCAGTAGCTGGTCGCCTGCTTTGTGGCCTCGGGTGCCATTGATAATCCCGAGTTGATCAAGCTCCAGCAGAAATACCACCAGCCGGGTCTGACTCTGTCTGTTGATTGCTATCAGACTCTGCAGCCTGACCAATGCACCTGCGCGATTTGGCAGTGCCGTCAGAGCATCGTTGTGAAGCGCGTGTTCAAAGCGTTGGTTGGCGATCCGGTGACTGTTGATTTCCTGCTCAAGGGCTTTATTGATCAGTGCCTTCTCTCGCCTGCTCCTGGAGACATTTGTCTTGATCATCACGGAAAACCAGACGGCCAGGAACAAGAAGGCAAACGCGCCCAGGTAGGGCAGTTTGACGATCCCTGCGTCGGCCAGACTGGTGCACAGCGTCGCGCTGAACAACAGGGTAATAGTCGTCCAGATCACGATGTTGGAGAGTTTCCCCGCCTGCTTTCTTATGCCCAGTGCAAAGGCTGTAACCCAGATCAGCATGCCGTAGGAGAACACGCGCATAACGTGATAAACGACCGATGGCTCTCCGGACAGAATGTATAACTGTTCGCCCCACGCGAATGTGCTCGGACTGTCCGAGTCCAGTTGAGCAAAACGGTAGCCCAATGGCGCAGCCGCGTTATAGATGATTGCGGCAAGTGCGGCTCCGGCCGTTAGGTAACAGGCTCTATAAGCATTCCGTCTGTTTTGCAGCGCGGCTATCAGGTAACTGCTCAGCGGTATCAGCAGCAACGCAAAAAAGTTGACCCATTTATGAGCAGAAATGGCGGCTTCAAGTGTCTGGGCCGAGTATTGAAGGGCACTTGATACCTGAAACAGGGTAAACACCAGACAGATTGCCGAAAACATCCAGCAGGCTCGCGTGTAGCCGCTGCTGCGGGCCAGCAACGCAGCATTGAACGCGCCCATGATCAATATTCCCGTGGAGATGAAATACAGAGCCAGGATGGGTGCGATCATTTATTCCTCTGAGTGGGATCGGCGCACCAGCAACTGCAAAGTCGGAATGAAGGGTTGCTGAATGGGATCCAGTGCAATGATAGCATCAAATGGCCAGCATTTTGTCTCCTTATCTCTACAGGAATTAGCGAGACTTGGGACGACGCCGACAGGTGACCTGTCTGACTGACTTCAAGATTGACCCGTCCTGAGGAATTACCGAGGTTACGCGGCCAGCGAATGCGGTTTGTCTGACATCCCCTCATCGCCGGCCTCGTACCATTTCCACGCTTTCAGCGTCCCAGCTTCCCGGGTTTGGCATGGGTTTGCAGGTAGCTCAGCAACGTTTTAGCTTCAGGTGGAATGTTGTGCTCATCGAACGAGATGCAGATGGCGTTGGTTTCGTCTTCAATCGTGATTTCGTACTGCTTCTGGTCTCGCGCACGATCAGACATGAAGTTGCCGGACTGTTTAAGGCCGCTATCTTCTACCAGGCGCCTCACTTGCTCGGCCTCTGGCTGTTCCAGGTCGGCCGTATTCACCTCGCAGCTTTTGATGGCTCCGATGAAACCCCCTGACTGTACATAGCAGACACGCATGATGGTGCTCCTTCGAGTCAAACGTTAATGCCAACTTTTTTCCACGCCGCCTTGACGGCTTTTCTCGCCGCACTGCCGTATTGTTTGCCGCCCGCCACCTGAACGCTGATCCTGGCGCAGTCTATGAACTGGCTGTTGCTGTGCAGTTGCAGCAGCGTTTCATACCAGATCCGGCCTGCCGTTTCCCACGCGTTGCCGCCAAGCGCCTTGGCGGTCAGCACGAACGCCCGATTAGCGATGCCCGAATTAATGTGTACGCCGCCATTGTCCTTGGGGCCGGTATACAGGCCCGACATGGTCGCAGGTTGGGGGTCGTCGCCAAGTTCGGGATCGTTTACATACGCCGTTCCGGGGTTTTCCATGTCACGTATGCCGCGGCGAGTGGGCGCCGGGACCAGCAGTTCCTTGCCGATGACCCAACTTGAATCTGCGGCAGTGGTGCCTTCTTTCCATTGCCGAACCAGAATGCCGAACACGTCGGCAAAATGTTCGTTGAGTGCGCCGGACTGCCCCTGATAATTCAGGTTGCTGGTGAAAGACTGTACGCCATGGGTCAACTCGTGGCCGATGACTTCCAGACTGCCGGTAAACCGCTTGAACACTTCACCGTCTCCATCGCCATAAGCCATTTGCTGTCCATTCCAGAAGGCATTGTTCATGGGTACGAAATCCCCCTGAAAATCCACCTCCGCAACGTGAACCGTAGAGATCAGCGTCATGCCATTGTCGTCCAGCGAGTTGCGACCAAACAGTTCGTCGTAGAAGTCATAGACATCGCCAGAGCCATTGAAAGCCTCGTCCAGCGCAGCATCGTCGGTATCCGCCTGGCCTTCTGAGCGCGCCAGGGTGCCGGGCAGGGTGTTCGTGCCTTTGGCGTCGTAAACCAACCGGTTTTTTCTACCCTCGGGCGATTTGCTCGCCAGTAATGCGGGCATCGCTTGTGCCGAAGTGCGAAAGGCGACGAAGGCTGAACTGCTGGCCAGGTTGGTGATTGCCAGCGCCCTGACCCGGGCGTGAGATGACTGGGCGAGATGTTCGAGAATGTAAGGCGGGATAATGCAATGCAGCGGATTTCGATGGCACATGTGGAGCCTCCCTGGGCGTACTTGGAAAACCGTTTCAGGTTCTTTTTTAGGCAGCACAGTGCCCCGCGATGTTCCGACCCTTTGCCTGAGAGTTTATTTAACAACGATCAGGCTGTGGTGATGTCGGATGAGTTCACCCATTCAATGGACAGTTGCCAAATGAATATGCCGCACAGAACGTTTTCGGACGTTTATCGCGAGCAGGTGATCGAAATTCAGGTGAAACACGCGCCTGGGATCAAAGAAGTGGTTGAGTTTGTGGCACATGTCAAGGTGACAATGCCGGGCCGTACACCTGTTCCAATCGTTAGAATTTGTAACTGGGGTTACCTGTCAGTTGATGAGGCACGCCACGCGGGGGTGGCCGTAGGCCGGGATTTGGTCAATTCCTTGATGACAGAGGGCGACGAAGTGTCGCCAGCCCGAATAGACCGTAGTCGTTGATAGCAATGCTAAACTTGCGCCCACTTTTGAAAGGAGCAAGCAGACGTGCGCAATTTGGCAATGATGATGGCGGTGCTGGCACTGGCTGGCTGTGATGTCGACAAATCGACTCCACCGCCTCCCAAGGTGCAGGCAGCAACAACTGTCCAGGCCCCGCAAGCGGCTCCACAGTGGGAAATCCAGATCAACGCCAATGAGGCGCTCAGTGATATCAGTGCCTGGTTGCTCGAACGCAGCTATCCGCCTTATCTGGTCACGATTGATGGCAAGCAGCAATTGCTGATCGGGCCTTATCAAAGCCCGGAACAGGCTGAGCAGACGCGTACTGAATTGCTGGCGAAGATAGCCAAATCTCACCGTAAGGCCGCTCCCGTCGTCATTCAGCGGGTACCTTGATCACCGTCTGACAGCCTCAGGCACGAATGCAGAGAGACACTTGCTCGTTGCTGTGCCACCCTCGGTTCACGCGTTTCGAATCATTCGATGCGTGAACCCCGGGAAGCGCTGTTATGGACGAAATTCAACGATTGGGCGAGTTGCTGAGCGCCAATCAACGCAATGAAGAACATAAGCACCAGCAATTCCATACTGGCCTTGCCCAGTGGCAGGCGAGCATCCTCACGCTCTACGAGCAGGTTGAAATCTGGCTCAAGCCACTGACTGACAGTGGACAGATCAATGTGACGTACGAGCCGCACCTTGCGCAGAGCAAGGGCTACCCCGATGAAAATTCCCCATTCAGCACGCAGCGTCTGACGCTCACGATTGCCGGGCGGCAGGTTGCTTTGATACCTGAGGCGATGGGCCCGAAAGGGCAGGTGTCGATAGCGGCTACGGGGCTGAGTCTGCATGCTCAGGAACAGGTATCACTGACCTGCGTGGATGCGACGCAAGGCGTGCAGTGGATGGAGGAGAAAAGAATCGGCGTGAAAGAATCGGAGCCGGTGCCATTTACGGCGGATCATTTTGCCAGGCAGCTACAACTGTTGGTGCCGGGAAGTTCGGTTTAAAAACAGTCAGTGCAACTGAAGCTTCCACGGCAGGCCGTGGTGTTCTTAACGCGAGCAGGCTCTGCTCCTGCAAGCCAAGGTCCTAACCCGCTATCCGGTCGCCCTTTGGAGGCGACCCGGATAGCGCTCTGGCTTGCCCGCGATGGATCAAAAGATTTTCAGGTTTAGTCGCGACGACCCAGCAACAAACCCACCACCAGGCCAAAGCCTGCGGAAATGGCCACTGTCTGCCATGGATGACCGCCAATGTAGGTTTCAGTCGCTTCGACCACTGGCTTGGTGCGTTCGCGCACGCTAGCAACAGAATCCGCTGCCTGTTTCAGTTTCAGGCCAAGCTGTGCGCGCAGGGTTTCTGCGTCTTCACCGACCAGCGCGGCGCTGTCTTTGAGCAGCTTGTCGGACTCTTCGATCAGGGCCTGCAGTTCGCTGAAAGCCTGGTCCTTGATCTGTTCTGCAGTGTTTTGAGCGGCAGTTTTACGAGCCATGATGTTTTCCTTTCGTTGATGATGGCAGTGAGCAATGGAGTCCTGCGTCTCGCGAAAAGTTGCAGTTATCTGTAAGACGAAAGAAATTTTGCTGGTGGAATTTGCCGGAAACCGACTCTCACGGGTGTAAGATGCTTCCGGTTTTTAGTCACAGGTGACCGTTATGAGTTTCAATCTGGCCAACCGGCCACTCCCAGAACGCGCAGCGCTCGAAGACGAGAAATCCCGCCTCTTCGATCTATGGCAAAGCAATCTGGGCAAGGCCAAAGGCGATGCCGCGCGGATATTTGGCGAACGATCCAAGCGCAAAGGCAAGTGGTCCGAATGGGTTCGTGCGGAGCTTGATGCGATGAGCCCGCCTGAATACGCCAATATGGTACGCAGCGAAGTCAATCGTCTGATGGCAGCCAACAAGTAACTGCTTTTTCCCGGGTGCGCTCCGCAGGTCCAGGTTTACCAACTACCGTCGATGGGCTGCGGCAGGTTCAAGACGCCACTGTCCTTGAAGCGCATGGTGCCGAACAGCCCTCCGGCCAGCTTGCCGCGCAAGGTGTAGGGCAGATTATCGAGACTTTGGCTTTGCGTCAGGCCCACGGTCTGGCGCAGCGCTGCAAAGGCCGAAACGCTGACAGGGACGACCAGAACGGCCTCCGAAAATCGTCCTATGGTGCCCTGTTGGTCGCTGACACCTGAAGCCAGTAATTTGCCATTCACGTCCAGGTCCAGCGCCACGCCGTTGTACTCGATGGCGTTCTCGTTAGGGTTCTGCAGTCGCAATTTTACCGCGAGCCTGACTTCAAGGCCCTGACCCGGTAACGGCTCAATACCGACCACATTGATATTCAGCGGGCCACGATTGGGCAACAGCGCGCAGGCATTCAGGGTCAACAGCAGCAGGCTGATCAGCAGGGTACGAATCGGGCGTAAGGGCATTCGGTGTTTTCCTGGGGTCGTGACAGGGCTGCGCTTTCCGTTCAGACCTCACTCGTGCGTAGAGATTCGTTTTCATCCTGCTCTGGCTTATGCTGCGGGACCTGCCTGTTGCCGAGTCGCAGATGCCCAGACACCAGAAACCAGCGCTACCGCTTGCAAATGCGATCGTCAAGGACACCATTTCCATTGAATTGGTCCGTGAGGCACTGCTGGAAAGCCGTTTGCCCAAGGATGAGCAGCAGGCGCTGCTGGCGCAGGCGGGTATCGCGCCTGATGTTATGGGCGAGAGCAGGGCAAGGGTACCGGTCAGCGCATACGCGGCGCTGTGGCGCAGCCTCGAACGGTGCACTGACGATTTGTTCTTTGGCATGGACCCAAGGCCATTACGCAAGGGCAGCCTTGAGTTTCTCTGTCGCTCTTCCATGGCGCAGCCGACACTTGCCGAGGGCCTTGAGTCCGGCCTGGCGTTTCTCGGGCTGATGCTTGAGCGCTTTGGTGCCCGTTTGATTCGCCAGCAGAGCGTGGCAGAAATTGTTATTGATCATCCGCAAGGCGCGGTTTCCAGGGCGTTCGCAGACTTCACGTTCTGGATGATTGTGCATGGCGTTGCCTGCTGGTTATGTGGGCGACGCGTGCCGATTCTGGGCATTGAGTTGCGATGTGTGCAGCCGGATTACATCGAGGATTACAAGGTGATGTTCTCGGAAAATCTGCGCTTCCAGCGTCCGCGGTCGAGAATGATCTTTGCTGCTGATTGCCTCGATCTGCCTATAAGACGCAGTACTGCCGAACTCGACGCTTTCCTTGGCACAGTCCCCGCCAACCTGTTGGTCAGGTACCGGGATTCACAAAGTCTGGCCAGTCGTATCCGCCAACATTTGCGCAGTTTGCCTGCGGAGCAGTGGCCGAACAGTGCCGAGCTCGCGAAGGGGCTGTTCATGTCCGGTTCGACACTGCGTCGGCGTCTGGCCGAAGAGGCGCAAAGCTACCAGGCGCTCAAGGACTCCGTGCGCAAGGACCTGGCAATCGGCTGGCTGGCCGATGAGCAACTCGACTTCACTACCATCGCCAGCCGTCTTGGCTTTGCCGACGCCAGTTCGTTTCACAAAGCCTTTCGAAAATGGTCAGGGACCAACCCGGGTCATTATCGGGACGTGGTACTGGGCCGTATTGGCCAAACCGGTCATCCACACTGAGCACTTTGGCCATTGCCTGAAACAGGCAGCAGCGCGACTATTTCGGTACAAAAACAACACACCGAATAGAGGTCACTCATGGATATTCGCGACAAGGTATTCCTCGTCAGCGGCGGGGCTTCGGGGTTAGGCGCCGCCACTGCGCGCATGCTGATCGGCGCAGGGGCCAAAGTTGTGCTTGCCGACCTCAATGCCGATGCATTGGCCGTGCAGGTCGATCAGCTTGGGCCGAACGCCCGGGCAACTGTCACCGATGTTTGCGAAGAGGGTTCGGCTCAGTCTGCGGTAGACGCCAGTGTTGAGGCGTTCGGCGCGCTCCATGGTCTGGTCAACTGTGCCGGTATCGTCGGTGCGCAAAAAATCATCGGCAAAGATAGGCCGCACCCTCTGCCCGATTTTCGGCGGGTGATCGACGTCAACCTCATCGGCAGTTTCAATCTTCTTCGACTCGCCAGTGCAGCTATCTCCGCCGTCACTGCAGATGAAAGCGGCGAGCGGGGCGTGATCATTAATACCGCTTCAGTGGCTGCATACGACGGTCAGATTGGCCAGACGGCCTATGCCGCTTCAAAAGGCGCCATTGTCAGCATGACCCTGCCCGCTGCGAGAGAGCTGGCCCGCTTTGGGATCCGGGTCATGACCATTGCCCCCGGTATTTTCGAAACGCCAATGATGGCGGGCATGACACCTCAAGTGCGCGAGTCGTTGGCCGCGGGTGTGCCTTTCCCACCGCGTCTGGGCAAACCGGACGAATACGCCGCGCTGGTTCGGCACATCATTGAAAATCCGATGCTTAATGGCGAAGTGATCCGTCTGGACGGAGCGTTGAGGATGGCAGCCAGATGAGCATGCGCACTGCGCCATGCCGCGTAGTGCCGGTACTGCGTAGTGCCGGTGTTGCCAGGTAGGTATTCCAGTCAAATCGCAGCCTGCTCAATGAGGAACTGAACATGCCGTCAGTAAATCCAGGTTTGAATGATGATCCCGTCGTAATAGTCAGCGCCGCGCGTACCCCTATGGGTGGCTTTCAAGGCGACTTGCAGAGCCTGACTGCGCCACAGTTGGGGGCGGCGGCGATCCGTGCAGTCGTAGAGCGCGCAGGCGTCCCGCCCCAGGATGTCGAGCAGGTGTTATTCGGTTGTGTGCTGTCAGCAGGGCTGGGACAGGCACCCGCTCGGCAGGCCGCACTGGGTGCCGGGCTTGCCACGTCGACGCGATGCACGACGCTGAACAAAATGTGTGGATCGGGTATGCAGGCAGCGATTCTGGCCCATGACCAGTTGCTGGCTGGTAGCGCCCGAGTAATGGTAGCGGGTGGCATGGAGAGTATGTCCAACGCGCCTTATCTGCTGGACCGGGCTCGCGCGGGCTATCGAATGGGCCATGGTCGAGTGCTCGACCATATGTTTCTCGACGGTCTGGAAGATGCCTATGAGCCGGGGCGACTGATGGGCACCTATGCCGAGCAGTGCGCAGAAAGCCAAAATTTCAGCCGCGAGGTCCAGGATGCCTTTGCAGTCGCTTCATTGAACCGTGCACAGGAAGCGATCGAAAGAGGCTGGTTCGCGGACGAAATAGTCCCGCTGCAGGTCGTATCAGGGAAAGAGCAACGCCTGGTTAGCCAGGATGAGCAACCCCCCAAGGCACGGCTGGATAAAATCCCCACACTCAAACCGGCCTTTCGCAAGGACGGTACTGTTACTGCGGCCAACTCCAGTTCGATCTCGGATGGCGCCGCGGCACTGCTGCTGATGCAGCGTTCAGAAGCAGCACGACGAGGATTGAAGCCTTTGGCAATTATTCAGGGGCATGCGGCTTTTGCCGATGAGCCTGGGTTGTTTCCCGTCGCACCCATCGGGGCAATTCGTGCGTTGATGGAGCGTACAGGGTGGGCGTTGGAGGAGGTTGATCTATTCGAAATCAACGAGGCGTTCGCCGTCGTGACGCTGGCTGCGATGAGCCAACTGAACTTGCCCCACAACAAGGTCAACATCCATGGCGGTGCATGCGCACTCGGGCACCCGATAGGCGCTTCGGGTGCCCGCATTCTGGTCACTCTGCTAGGCGCATTACGACGCAATGGGCTGCGCCGTGGCGTTGCAGCCATTTGTATAGGTGGTGGAGAGGCTACGGCAATGGCGCTGGAAATAATCTAGTAAAAACAGTCGGTAAACGTTAATTGTTAATGTTAATTATATTGTGGTTGTTTTTTTAGAAAGGAGTTTATTATCAATGATTTACGACTGCATTCTGGTAGAGATTCTAGATGGGGTTGCGCTCATTACGCTCAACCGTCCCGAGGCGTTGAACGCCCTCAACGCACAGTTGATAAGCGAGCTGAACCACGCCCTGGACGAGCTGGACGGTGACCGTGACGTGGGTTGTATCGTCCTGACTGGCTCCAGCAAAGCCTTTGCCGCGGGGGCCGATATCAAGGAGATGGCTGAGCTGAAATACCCGCAGATTTACCTGGATGATCTGTTCAGCGACAGTGACCGGGTTGCCGGTCGACGTAAGCCGATGATCGCCGCCGTGGCTGGTTTCGCGCTAGGAGGCGGTTGTGAGCTGGCCTTGATGTGCGACTTTATTCTGGCGGCAGACAACGCCCGCTTCGGCCAGCCTGAGATCAAGCTGGGCGTATTGCCCGGCATGGGCGGGACGCAACGTCTGACCCATGCGGTAGGCAAGGCCAAAGCCATGGAAATGTGCTTGACCGGCCGGCTTGTCGACGCCCAGGAAGCGGAGCGTTCAGGGCTGGTGGCCAGGGTTCTACCGCTTGATGCACTGTTGAGTGAAGCGCTGAAAGTCGCTGCGTCCATTGCCGAAAAGTCGCTGCCTGTGGCGATGATGGTCAAGGAAAGCGTCAACCGTGCGTTCGAAGTCAGTCTCGCCGAGGGCATTCGTTTCGAGCGTCGTGTGTTTCATGCTGCGTTTGCGACTGAAGATCAGAAAGAAGGCATGGCTGCATTCATCGAAAAGCGCGAGCCACGCTTCAAGGGGCGCTGACAGCTCATCCGTGCTGGATGAATGCCTGATGCAATCGCGAAGGCCAGTTCTGTTCGAACCAGTCCCGCAATTTGATGCAATGCCCGGGGTGAATCAGGCACAGGCCGTCGGGCGTCTTGCGGTATGCCGTGGCCAGTTCGCGCAACTGCCGGGCGCCTAGTCCACAGTAGCCGTGTTTGTCGGTTTTACCTTCGAACAGAAAGTGCTCCGGTTGCAGGCGGGCGAGAAACTGCAATCCGGCTTCGCGCATTCGAACGATGTACCACAAGCGGTCAGGCAGTGGCGCGCCCTTCAGGCCGGGGTATTCGGTCAGACGCAAGTCCGCGTCGAAGAATGACAGTGCGGCGCGCTGCACGGGTACTTCAAGGGCTGCGCAGTGAGACTGGGCAGTCAACTTTTGCGGGGTGCCCGTCATGAGGATGCGCGTACCAGTGAGTTCGAACCTGCTCTCGGCGGTAGTGAGTGCCAGATCCCGACAGGTCACCAGATGGAGTGTCTGAGGCCTGTCCAGATGGACTGCTTGCGCTGTGGGCAAGCCATCCAGGCTATCCAGGCTATCCAGGCTTTTTTGCTCGTTGAGCAGCGTGCCATGTTCGTCTGGCACTCCGTGGATAATCGGCCGATCGGGGTCGTTGTCAAAGTGGGCAATCAACAGTGCGGTACCGATTCGCAGTGCCTTGAGTTGCTCCAGAGACACCGAAGTAGGCGCGCAAAGCTCGTCTTTGGTTGCGCACGCTGAGCGTTGTGTGTCGAATCTGACAGGCAGCCGCCCGTTGAGCAGTTGATCCTGTTCTTGCTCGCAACGACTCAACAGGGTTGCGGGCAGAAAGCCGGTAGCGGCGGCCTTGCGGTGCTTCAAGCCGGGCCTGAAGGGTATTTCCCAAGGCAGTACCCGGAAACTGCTGCTGTAGCCATGACCAAACGGTTCTATTTCGCACTGTATCGATTCGTTCTGCTGCGGTGTCGAGAGAGTTTGCAGGATGTCGATGATCTGCGCGGTATCCTCCGCGGGGTGATCTTTTAAAACTTCGGGTTGCTTACCGGCGTGGCTCACCTCAGTCACCAGCCATTGATCATTGAAACGTGCCTCCGGGTGCGCTTGAACCTGCATGATCTGGCCTGGGGTCAGAGGGAGTTCAATGCTGAGCCCGAGAATGATACGGCGCTCACAACGTTGACGTTCCAGAGCCCGGGCGCTGATCTGGCGAGCATGTGCCTGACTTTCCGTGGGTAGACGTGAAAGAACGCTGGCGTCAAAGCGCTCATTACTGGCCTCCTGCCCATTGCGGTTTTCAGTGGTTCGTTCCTTCAGCCTCCAGCCATGGTCAGGCGCTTCGTAATGGGCTGTCGTCGACGCCATTGCCCATTGTTCTGCAAGGTGCGAGAGGGAAGGAGACCTGACGCCTTGCGAGATCGGTAGCTGAAATTGCACAGGCGCGGAGCGGTGTGAAAAAGAAGCCGGATCGTCGGCGAAGATCAGCACGTGCGATGACTCCCGGTGTTCAAAGCGAAAATGAATGCCTTCTTCTTCGCAAAGCCGCAGCAGCAAATGTAGATCGGTCTCTTTATGCTGCACGCACGTTTCTCGCTGCGGATAAATGCCTACCAATTGCTCAAAACGGTAAGTATCCGGGTCAAGCCCATGCTCTTCCATGAGCCTGGAGATAATTTGCGGTGCGCTCAGGCCCTGAAAAACCCGATGCTGGCGATGGTGTTGCAGGGCTAGCAGCGTCGGGCCCAGTTCTATCCGGTAAAGACTCAGGGCTGCTCCGCTGTACAGTCGGTTAGCATTGCTGATTTTGCCATGTACGCCATTATCCAGGCTTAGCGTGAGGTAGGCTGTCCTTTGTTCCAGGGCCCTGAAATCCAGGTGTGGGTCGGCGCACAGAAAATCGACGACGAAACTGTAAGGGGCGTTCAGGGCTTCGCGCCCGCTGATGCTGATGACAGGCAGATTCATCTTGTGATCGACAATCGCCAGTGTGATCGGCATTTGTTGGCCTTCGGACATCCACATCGCTCCCACCTTGAATTTGAGGGGGCAGAGGGTACGAAATGCCACGGTCTATGGGCATCGCTTAAGCATTTTTCGGAAAGGGACTACAAGTTAAAGAGGAATGTCGCTAGTTGCGTTGCAGTGCATTAATCACGATGCAATCCGCAAACGGTGCTCAATGGACAACGGCGGGGGTTTCATCTGGCGTCATCGGGTATAAAATGCGCCGTCGTCGTGCATCGGTCTCGACACGTAGCCACCTCATTTTTAACGCTTTGCCCTGGTTTGCAGTCAGCCTGTTAATGGATGCTGGCGCATCGGGCAAAGCGCAATCGGATCAAGAGAGCAAGCATGGGCGCACAGTGGAAGGTCAAGCATAAAGAAGCAGCATCCAATGCCAAGGGGCGTATCTTCGGCAAGCTGTCCAAGGAAATCATGATTGCGGCACGCGCCGGGGCAGATCCGGACATGAATCCGCGCCTGCGGCTGGTAGTGGAACAGGCTAAAAAAGCCTCTATGCCGCGTGAAACCCTGGAGCGGGCGATCAAGAAAGGCGCCGGGCTGCTGGGTGAAAACGTGACGTTCGAGCGTCTGACCTATGAAGGCTTTGCTCCACATCGGGTGCCGGTGATCGTTGAGTGTCTGACTGACAACATCAACCGCACGGTCTCGGAAATCCGCGTGCTGTTCCGCAAAGGGCAATTGGGCGCTGCGGGTTCGGTTTCCTGGGACTTCAACTATCAGGGTATGATCGAGGCAGTGCCGACCAATCCGGATGCTGACCCGGATGAGGCGGCGATTGAGGCGGGTGCTCAGGATTGCGAGCCGGGCGAAGAGGGCGCAACCCTGTTCCTCACTGAGCCTACCGATATGGATGCCGTGTGCAAAAAGCTTCCGGAATTCGGTTTCACCGTGCAGTCAGCCCAACTGGGCTATCGCCCGAAAAGCACTGTTGACGGCCTGAACGAAGAGCAGATGGCCGAAGTTGAAGCCTTTCTGGCGGCTATCGACAACAATGACGACGTGCAGAACGTTTATGTGGGTTTGGCAGGGTAACGCCGATCCTACAAGATTGCGTAGATCCTGAGGGAGTCGCCCCGGTGTCCCTGACACATCGCTCTCGCGCACCAAACCTGGTTCTATGTGGGAGCGGTGCTTGGTCTGGGCGGTATTCCGACGATTGGGGCGATGCGTTCTAGCGTCGCTCATCCCGGAGTAAGCACCGCTCCGGTTTCAACCCAAGCGTTGCTCAATCTCCCGCAACGTCGGTCGTTGACTGACGTCCGGCTGAACACACTGCGCCTGCAATGCCCACAAGGCATCTTCTACCGTTTCGTCACAACGCTCCAGCAACTCGCCCAGCAGAATCCCGAACGCCCGTGTTTCGATGCGTTGCAGCGCCTGGGCCTGAGCTGGCGTGGAGTAAAGCGACGCGGCACCAAAGTCTCCCAGCAAGCAGTCACCCTTGTCATGCCAGAGAATGTTATGACCGTACAGGTCACCGTGGGTCATGCCACGTTCATGCAAGTGTGCGGTGACCGACGCGATGCCGCGCGTCAGTTGTAAAGCCGTCGACCTGGTCAGGCGTAACCCTGCGGGGTAAATATCTCTTGAGCAGGATTGCAGGCTGGGTGGGCCCGCCAGATTAGTGAAGCTTGCATCAATCAACTGCATGACCAGCCCGGCACGGGACTCTGGGTGGTCGAAGATCTGGCCTTCGACATCTATCAGGCTCGGGTGGGTACCCGCTGCGATACAGGCTGCCATTTCGTTGAGCGGTGAACCATCACTGGTGACGGTGCCTTTGTAAAGTTTGACTGCCACGGTCCTGGCTGCTTGCCGAGGTGGCTGCCAGAGCGCTTGCTGAATGACCCCGGACGCGCCTTCGCCCAACTGCTGCTGAATATCCAGCTCAGCCCATGGGATCTGCCGTACAACAGCGGATTCAGGAGTCTTGCACAGCGGATTACCGGCAAAGGCCAGCCATGCCAGTGAGGGTAATTGCAGCAGCCAGTCAGGTAGCGCGGTTAGCTGGTTCGCAGCGATACGCAGTAACTCGAGTTGTTCACACTGAGCCAGGCTCGCTGGCAGGGCGCTCAAGCGATTGCCTGCCAGCATCAGTTTTTGCAGGGAGCGGCACTCACCCAGTGCACCAGGCAGTTGCTCAATGCGGTTGTCAGTCAGAATCAGCCAGCGAAGCGCGGGAGGCAGCGCAGCCGCCGCTACGTGGCTGATCTGGTTGGCCTTGAAGCCGACAATGCGCAGGTTCTGGCAACGACCGATGCAGGTCGGCAGCTCGGTGAACTGGTTATCGGAGCAGAACAGCACCTGCAGATGCGGCAGCCGATAAAGATCGTCAGGCAGGCTCTGCAGCGAGTTGCCACTCAGGTTGAGGATTTCCAGCGAGTCGGCCAGATCGAAGATTTCCATCGGGAAATCGCTCAGTCCGCAAGACAGGTCCAGGCGTTTGATGCCGGCCAGCCTGCCTGCGCGAAGGTCTGCAAGTGTGTGCATGGATCAGCTACGACCACTGTTGTCGGACGGCAGTTTCAGGCAACGATCAACCCACAGGTGAACGCGCTCCAGGCTTGGCGGCGCTTCCGCATACAGGATGCGATAGATCATCGGGGCAACCACCATATCGATCAGTTCGTTGGCGTCGGGTGAGGGTTCGCCACGAACAAGCGCCCGGTCAATGATGATCTGCAACTGGTCACGCGTAATGCCTGCGCACTTGCCCGAGCACGTTGCCGCGCTGCTGGCGACTACGTCGCGCATCATTTCCCGGCCTGGGGCAGAGTTCATTTCGTCAAGATACATCTCGGTCCAGGTGCGCAAATCGTCCCGCAGGTTGCCGCAATCAATCGGCTCGTCCGGACGCAGACGCTCCACTGCAGCATCGGCGAGCAAGGTGGTCAGGTCGCCCCAGCGGCGATAGATGGTGGACGGCGTGACGCCCGCACGAGTGGCGATCATCGGTACGCTCAAGCCTGCCCGGTCGTGTTCGACGAGCAGATCCCGCACGGCGCTGTGAATTGATTCCTGTACGCGGGCGCTACGGCCACCGGTGCGTATTCCTTCTTTTATAGCCATGTGGCAGACCTTAACACAAAGTATTTGCTTTAAGCGGCGTCAGCTCGCACAATCCGGAAACGCTAAACCTTAGCTTTAATGATGTGCCTGATCGGAGAGTGTACCCATGTCCCGTCCTTTGCAGAACCCTGAGCGAGGAAACAACCACTTGGGATTTCTGGCGTTCACGACCCTGTGCTTTTTTGCTGCGTCCAGCGCGCCGACACCGCTCTACCATCTGTATCAGCAGAGCTGGGGTTTTTCTTCAGCGGTGCTGACACTGATTTTTGCGGTCTACGCGTTTACCTTGCTGGTGGCATTGCTCGTGGTGGGATCCTTATCCGACTATCTGGGGCGGCGGCCGGTGATTTTTGCGGCGCTGGTGCTGGAAATCATTGCCATGTTGCTGTTTGTCTTCGCGGTAGATGTCGGCTGGCTGCTTGCGGCGAGGATGATTCAGGGGTTGGCGACGGGCATGGCGGGCAGTGTGCTAGGGGCCGCCTTGCTCGACAGTGATGAGAAGCAGGGTCCTTTGGTCAACAGTATTGCACCCATGTTCGGTATGGCTCTGGGCGCGCTGGGCACGGGTTTGTTGGTGGAGTTGGCGCCACTGCCTATGTTGCTGACCTACTGCCTGCTATTGGCCGCGTTTTTCGCACAGGCGATTTACGTCTGGTTTATTCCGGAGACGGTCAGTCCTCAAACGGGCGCATGGGCGTCCCTGAAGCCTTCGTTGCACGTCCCGGTTCAGGCTCGGCGTACGTTGTTGCTGGTATTGCCGGTTGATATCGCGGCTTGGTCACTCGGGGGATTCTTCCTGTCTCTGTCGCCGTCTCTTCTTGCTGCTGCTACCGGAACCACGTCTGCAATCAATGGTGGTCTGGCCGTCGCCACGCTTACCATCAGCGGTGCACTGGCGATCTTCAACCTGCGTTTGCGCCCTGCGGTGCTTGGGCTCTGGATAGGCGCAAGCTGCCTGCCTGCGGGTGTCGCGGTGATACTGGCGGCAGTCAATGCCGGTTGGCTGTGGCTGTTTTTTGTCGGGTCGGTGATTGCCGGGGTGGGTTTCGGCTCGGGTTTCCTCGGGGCTCTGCGCTTGTTGCTACCTTTGGCTCATGCCCATGAGCGGGCCGGGTTGATGTCGGCTTTTTATGTGCTCAGTTATCTGGCTTTTTGTATCCCGGCGTTGATTGCCGGGCTGAGCGCCCACAGTTTTGGTCTGATTGCGACGACCAATGTTTATGGCAGCGTAGTGATAGTGCTGGGCTTGTTGGCGCTCTCGGGCTTGATCGTCCGGCGTGTGACGGGAAAGGCGGCAGTGAGTCCGGTATGAAATGGTGTAGCTACCTGCCACCTCACGCTTTGGCAGCAACATTGCTCTGTTGTGGGGGGCGAGCTTGCTCGCGATAAGGCTGGGCGCGGTTCACTCCAGACCAAGTTGCGCCTATCGCGGGCAGGCCTCTCTCCCACAGGGGATTGCGCTTTCCCGGCTGCCAGGGCCTGTGCTCGCCACTCAAATCGCCCCCGGCAGCGCCTTTCGAGCCTGTTGCGCTGCGGGATCGTTGGCCGGGCTGACAATGGCGTAGTTATAACCCGAGCCTGACCAGTAATCAGCCTGCAGATCGCCGTCCAGGCGACTTCCTCTCGGCAGCATATGATTTTTCGCCCCAGGCGGGCGGATGTAGAAACTCAGCGTGCGACCTTCCGGATCTTTATAAACCACCAGGGCGGCAGCGCCCTGTTCAGTTGTGGTCATGCGCCCCGTGACGGGTTTGAAGCCTGCCGCCTCAAGATTGGGCAGTCGGTTGGCCTTATTGAAGTGGCGGTCAAGCCACACCTGAGCATCGCTTGCCTGTTCGATATTCCAGTCACTGGCCATGTTGTCGTTCACTGCAAACATACGGTATGCCTGCAGGGCATCAGCCATAGGCGGCATGTTGGAACTGAGGGTCATCTCCCTGGCCTGCCATCCGCTGAGCCCGCCAATGCCCACGGCAACCATTAACATGGCGGCCGTCGCCAGATGACGGTAACGGTGGCGACGCAAGCGCTGACGGATGAACGCCGGTTCCAGCTCCGGGTTGGGTTCGCGCTTCAATTCGCCGCTCAAGGCCGTACGCAGCCGCTTCGCGTCTTCTTGCCAGGCCTTCACCTGCAGCGCGACCTCAGGATGAGCGGCAAGCCAGGTTTCCAGGCGCAGGCGATCAGCCGTGCTCAATTGCTGATCCACATAAGCGTGAAGGTCGAGTTCGCTGGGGGGCAGGGTGATCATTTCAGTATCCGCAGAGATGGGGTCGTGATTTCGCCCTCGCTGAATTGGCGAAGGGCCTGACGAGCGCGGGACAAACGTGACATTACAGTGCCGATGGGCACGTCGAGAATGGTGGCGACGTCCTTGTAGCTCAGGCCTTCGACCGAGATCCACAGCAGCAGCGCGCGCTGTTCGGTAGTCAGCCGTTCGAACGCGCCCAGTGTGGATTGGGCGACTACTGTGCGCTCCACGCTGGGCTGGTAGTCCTCGTCGCCACCGGTGAACAACGCCAGCATCCGGCTGTAACGTCGCGAGCGGCGGTGGGCATCCAGAAACTGGCGATAAAGTATCGAGAACAGCCAGGCGCGCATATCGCCCTCCGGGCGCTTGTCTTTCCAGGCTGACAGGGCCTTTTCCAGGCTGGCCTGAACCAGATCGTCGGCCCCGCTGGGATTGCGGGTCAGCGACAGGGCAAACCTGCGCAGCCGCGGTATCAACTCCCTTAATTGTGCATCGAGCTCGTTCATGGGCTGGATTTTCCTTGGTCAGCAACTATGACCATCACAGTGGTGTGATCAGCAAGACGACGCTCGCGGCCATATATTCCTTCATTTGTGCAATTTTTTTTGGCTGATGGAATAAACACTTCCCGGCTTCGTCCTACTGCGCACAAAACGCGATAGCCGATCGTGATAGCCCGATGACCTGGAGTTTCGTATGAACGACCGTGACCCTTTACCCAAGAGGCAAAGACCTCCGTTGAGCCCTGCCGCGACAGGCCTGCGCCTGGTGGGGATTGGCGTGGTAGTACTCGTCGCCGCCACCGCCTTTGCCTACGTTGGAGGTTACCTGGATCCGCAGCGCCTGACCCCGGACAAACTGGTTAATACCCTTGAGCACAATAATGGCACTTTCCCGGGGTTTCGCCGGAACCATCCTAAAGGAGTGTGCGTTTCAGGTTACTTCGACAGTAATGGCGCCGCTGCTGATCTTTCCAGTGCTCAAGTGTTTTCCAGCACTCGCACAGCGGTAGAGGGACGATTCGCGCTGCCTACCGGTAACCCGTACTCGCCCGACAGTGCTGCGCCTATTCGCAGCCTGGCCTTGCGCTTTACCCAGGCAGACGGCCAGCAGTGGCGCACCGGCATGAATGCCATGCCGGTATTCCCGGTGGGCACGCCGCAAGCGTTCTATGAGTTGCTGCAAGCCACCGCGCCGGATCCGCAAACCGGCAAGCCCGACCCGGCCAAACCACCCGCGTTCTTCGGTAGCCACCCTGAAACCGGGCCTTTCCTTGCCTGGGTCAAGACTGCCAAGCCTTCGGCCAGCTATGCAACCGTCACCTACAACAGCGTTAACGCGTTTTACCTGGTCAGTGCTGACGGCAAGCGCCAGGCCGTGCGCTGGAACATGGTGCCCGTCGAGCCGGTAGATGCCGCTGCCCCTGCGCCTGATGCCAAGGATTACCTTGAGCCGGACCTCAATGCACGACTGGCTTCCGGGCCGTTGCGCTTCAATTTGATCCTGACCCTGGCCAATGCGGACGATCCGGTCAACGACGCCAGCAAACAGTGGCCTGCCGATCGGCGCACGTTGAATGCCGGAACACTGGTGCTTGAAAGTGAGCAACCGCAGTTGAGCGGTGCTTGCCGTGACATCAACTATGACCCGCTGGTACTGCCATCCGGTATCACTGGCTCTGATGATCCGCTGCTGGCTGCACGTTCCGCCGCCTACGCCACGTCGTACAAACGGCGCACTGCAGAAGTGGAGCAGTTGCCCAAATCCGCGCCTGTCATGGAGAAAAAGTCATGAGTACTCCCACTGCGCATTTTTCTCTTTTGGCGCGCCTGCTGCATTGGTCGATGGCGCTGATGATCATCGCCATGTTGTTCATTGGCGCAGGCATGGTTGCGTCGGTGTCGGCACGCCATGAGTGGCTGCTGGACCTGCATAAGCCATTAGGGATCGCGATTCTGGTGTTGGTGATTCTGCGCATCATCGTTCGCCTGTCCAGTCATACCCCGGCACTCCCGGCTGACTTGCCAACCTGGCAGGTGCTGGCGGCGAAGCTTTCTCATTACGTGTTGTATGCGCTGATGCTGGCAATGCCGTTGATTGGCTGGGCGATGATTTCAGCGGCCGGTGACCCGGTCATGCTCAGCAGTTCACTGCGCTTGCCTTCCATCGTCGCGGCGGATGCCGGAACCTTCGCATTTCTGCGTCAGACCCACACTTGGCTGGCGTATCTGTTGTTCATGACAGTGCTGATGCACATCGCTGCGGCGTTGTTTCATGCCTGGGTGAGGCGTGATGAAGTGCTGGGGAGTATGTTGCGGGGAGAAGGGAGGCACTAAGAGCGTGCATTGATTACCCCTGTAGGGGCGGGGGGCGGGGGGGGGCACGGGGGGGGAGGCACAAATATTTAGACAGCATGAGGCGCGCAGGCAGCGGGACCCATGTGGGCGCGGGGGCGGCGCCCCCCACGC